>JACPUR010000014.1 GCA_016192135.1 Candidatus Tectomicrobia bacterium
GGGAACGAACTTGGCCCGCCCCTTCTCCGCCAAACGCTTGGTGATCGCCGCCGTCAGCGTCGTCTTCCCATGGTCCACGTGCCCGATCGTCCCTACGTTCACGTGCGGCTTCGTCCGCTCAAACTTCGCCTTCGCCATGGCCTTTCACATCTCCCTTTGGGGAATCCGATGAAAGAGGAAAAAATCTTTCCTCAATAAAATTCCTCTGGAGCCCACGACCGGGCTTGAACCGGTGACCTCTTCCTTACCAAGGAAGTGCTCTGCCGGCTGAGCTACGTGGGCCCGAGGGCGGATCGCAGAATCCGCCGGTGACTTCTTTGGAGCGGGAAACGGGACTCGAACCCGCGACCCTCAGCTTGGAAGGCTGATGCTCTACCAACTGAGCTATTCCCGCCTCTCACTCCAGCGAACAACACATCTCGATTCCCGAATGCCGCCGATCGGGGACGACGCTGGGAAGTTTCATGCCTGGTGGGGAGGGGAGGATTCGAACCTCCGAAGGCTTACGCCGTCAGATTTACAGTCTGATCCCTTTGGCCGCTCGGGAACCTCCCCCCGATCTTGCCGCATACATTCGGGGGCCCGCCCCGCCTTGGAGCTGGCGAGAGGATTCGAACCTCCGACCGGCTGATTACAAATCAGCTGCTCTACCAGCTGAGCTACGCCAGCCAACAAAGGCGGGGCAAAGTAGGCGCGGCCCCCATTTTTGTCAAGCGGAGACCGGGGAACACCCCTCCTCCCCCGCCGCCCCGGGGGCGGCGGGCCGCACGGCGGCCAGGCTGAAAAGAAGGATCCCCGCAGCCACCGCCACATTCAGGGAGCCCACTATACCCCGGCTCTGGGGAATCCGCACCCCCAGGTCGCACCGCTCGCGCACCAGCCGGCGCACCCCCCGCCCCTCTCCCCCGACGACGAGGGCGGCGGGACGGGGCAACTCCCGGCCCCCCAGGGAGAGTTCCCCCTCCGGGTCGGCCGCGAGCGTCCAATACCCCTTTTCTTTCAACGCTTCCAGGGCCCGGGCCAAGTTGGTCACCCGGGCCAGCGGGAGGACCTCCAGCGCCCCCGCCGCCGCCTTGGCCGCCGTCGGGGTGAGCCCTGCCGAGGCGTCCTTGGGCCAGACGACTCCTCCCGCCCCCAGGGCCGCCGCCGTCCGGAGGAGAGCCCCCAGGTTCCGGGGGTCCTGCACCCCGTCCAGCAAGAGCAGGGGCGGACGCTCCGGAGGCTGGGCGGCCAGGAGCTCCTCCAGGTCCATCAGGCGCAGCGGCCTCACCTCCGCCACGATGCCCTGATGCTGGCGCGTCGAGGCCAGATCGGCGAGAAACTCCGCGCTCTTCAGCTCGATCGGGACGCCCAGCCGCTCGGCAAGCTCCCGCGCGCGGGCCGCGGGCCCGCCGCCCCGAGCGGGCGCGAGGAAAAGCCGCAGCACACGCCCCTTCTCCAGGGCCCCGAGGACCGCGTGGACCCCGCACACCCGCTCGCGGGATGGCCGGGAGGACAATTCAGAGCCTGCGCTTCCAGATGGTGCCCGAGGGGCCGTCCTCGAGGAGGACGCCCGCCCCCGCCAGCTCCTCGCGGATCCGGTCGGCTTCCTCGAAGTCCTTCCGCTTGCGGGCGTCGGCCCGCCGGGCGATGAGCTCCTCGATCTGCGCGTCCGCGAGCTGGCCGTTGTTTTCCTCGCCGGAGGCCCCCGGCCGCGCCCGGCGGAACCACTCCTCCGGCTCGTGGGTGAAGAGGCCCAGCACCCGGCCCACCTCCCGGAGCGCCTCGGCCGCCGGGGCCGCGGCGGCCCGGGTGAGCGCGCCGCCCGCGTCGAGGAGAATGGAGTTGGCCTGCCGGGCGAAGTCGAAGAGATGGCCGAGCGCCCGGGCGGAATTGAAGTCGTCGTCCATGGCCTCCGCGAAACGGGCGCGGAAGATGCCCGCCTCCTCCTTCATGCGGCGTTCCGCCTCGCCGCCCTCCCCCGGGCCGGCGAGGCCCAGGCGCAGGAGGAGGTTGTAGAGACGGTCGAGCCCCCGCCACGCCTCCCCCACCACTTGGTCGGAGTAATCGACGGGGTGACGGTAATGGGAGCCCAGGAGGAAGAAGCGCACCACTTCGGCCGGGATGTCCTGTAGCACCGACTTGATCGTGAAGAAGTTCCCCTTGGACTTGCTCATCTTCTCGTGGTTGATGCGCACGAAGCCGTTGTGGATCCAGTAGCGCACCCAATCGTGGCCGAAGCACCCCTCGCTCTGGGCGATCTCGTTCTCGTGGTGAGGAAAGATGAGGTCCTCCCCCCCGCCGTGGATGTCGAACCTCTCGCCGAGGTAACGGCTCGACATGACCGAGCACTCGATGTGCCAGCCCGGGCGCCCGGGGCCCCAGGGGCTGTCCCAGGCCGGCTCCTCCGGCTTCGAGGCCTTCCACAGGGCGAAGTCGAGCGGATGGCGCTTCCCCTCGCCGGGCTCCACCCGGGAGCCCGCCTCCAGCTCCTCGAGGGCACGGTGGGAGAGCTTCCCGTAGGCCGGAAAGCGGGAGATGTCGTAATACACGTCCCCGGCCCCGGCATACGCCAGGCCCTTCTCCATGAGGCCCTGGATCATCTTGACCATGCCGTCGATGTTCTCGGTCGCCCGGGGGGAGACGTCGGCGCGGCGGACGCCCAAGGCGTCCATGTCGTTGTAGTACTCCGCGATGAACTGCTCGGTGAGCTGGCCGATGGGAATCTTGAGGCGCCGCGCCCGGGCGATGATCTTGTCGTCGACGTCCGTGAAGTTGCACACGAAGGTGACCTGGTAGCCCCGGTACTCCAGGTAGCGGCGGATGACGTCGAACGAGATGGCGGCGCGGGCGTGGCCGAGGTGGCAATGGTCGTAGACCGTCACCCCGCACACGTACATCTTCACCCGGCCCGGCTCCAGGGTTTCGAGCGGCTCCTTGCGGCGGGTGAGGGTGTTGTAGAGCTGAACGGCCAAGTTCCGTCTCCTGAACCCGGGGATATCGCGGTCGAGCGTCCGGCGGGGCCGGCGGCGGAAAAGGGATTCCGGAGCCGAATTTGTCACGCGGACGGAAGGAGCGTCAAGACGCCTCAGGCCGCAGGGTGCAGACGGCCTGGGCGGCGATTCCCTCCTCCCGGCCGGTGAAACCTAGGCGTTCGCTCGTCGTGGCCTTCACGCTCACCGCGTCCTCCCCGAGGCCGAGGGCCCGGGCCAGGCGCTGGCGCATCCGGCCGATGTAGGGGGCGAGCTTGGGCCGCTCGGCCACCACCACGGCGTCCACGTTGTGCGGCCGGAACCCCCGGGCGGCGGCCATGGCCACCACCTCGCCCAGCAGCCCAATGCTGTCCGCCCCGCGCCAGCGGGGGTCGGTGTCCGGGAAATGCTGGCCGATGTCCCCCAGGGCGGCGGCGCCCAGGAGGGCGTCGCAGACGGCGTGAACCAGCACGTCCGCGTCCGAGTGTCCCGCCAGGCCTTTCTCGAAGGGGATTTCCACCCCGCCCAGGATGAGCTTGCGCCCCGCATCGAAGCGGTGGACATCGAAGCCCACCCCCACCCGCATCATGGCGCCGCCCTCTTCTCCGCCAGCGGGCTCGCCAGCCAGGCCTCGGCCAGGGCCATGTCCCCGGGGCGGGTCACCTTGAAATTCATCGGATCGCCCGGCACCAGCCGCGCCCTCACCCCGATGGCCTCCAGGAGAGAGGCCTCGTCCGTCCCCTCCCGGCCCTCCTCCCGCGCGGCCGCCAGGGCCCTCGCGAGGAGATCGCGCCGGGCGGCCTGGGGGGTCTGGGCCAGCCAAAGGCCGTCCCGGGAGAGGGTGGCTTCCGCGAACCCCTCCGGCCCGCCCCGCTTGAGGGTGTCCGAGAGGGGCAGGGCGGCCAGCGCCGCCCCCGTCTCCAGCGCCCCCGCCAGGCAGGCGCGCACCAGGTCCGGGGGCAGCAGGGGCCGCGCCCCGTCGTGGACCACGACCCACTCCACGTCCCGGGGCAGGGCGAGAAGGCCCCGCTCCACCGAGTCCTGCCGCCGCGGGCCGCCCTCGGCCACCCGGATCGGGAGGCGCACCTCGGGAAGTTCGGGCGGTCCCCCGCCCCCGGGGGGCATCACCACGACGATGGAGCCCACCGCGCCGCTCTGAGCCAGGCGGTAGAGGGAGTGCCAGAGAAGAGGGAGCCCCGCCAGCGGGCGGAATTGCTTGGGAATGGGACCGGGCAGACGCTCCCCCCGCCCCGCCGCCGGCACCACCGCGCCGACCCTGGATGGAGGGGGGAGGCTCTCCCCGGATCGTCCGGGAGAGGAGCTCCCGGGATCAGTTGCCATTCCGCTGGGGCTCGCCATCGTCCCGCAGCTTGGTGAAGATCATGCGGCCCGCCGTGGTCTGGAGAACGCTCGTGACCGAGACCGAGACGTTGTGGCCGATGCGGTCGCGCGCGTGATCGACAACCACCATCGTGCCGTCGTCGAGGTAGCCCACGCCCTGGCCGTACTCCTTGCCTTCCTTGAGAACGAAGACGCTCATCTCCTCGCCCGGCAGGACGATGGGCTTCACGGCGTTGGCCAGCTCGTTGATGTTGAGGACCCGCACCCCCTGGAGCTCGGCCACCTTGTTCAGGTTGAAATCGTTGGTCATGACCTTGGCCGCCATCTCCTTCGCGAGGAGGACGAGCTTGGCGTCCACCTCCCGGACGCGGGGGAAGTCCGTGTCCACGATCTGGATGTCCAGTTCCGGCATCTGCTGGATGCGGTGGAGCACGTCGAGGCCCCTGCGCCCGCGGTTGCGCTTGAGGGGATCGGACGAGTCGGCGATCTGCTGGAGCTCCTTGAGGACGAACTGCGGCAGGACCAAAGGGCCTTCCAGGAAGCCCGCCTCGCAGATATCGGCCACCCGGCCGTCGATGATGACGCTGGTGTCCAGGATCTTGGCCCTCGACGGCTCGCCGCCCGCCCCGTCGGCCGCCTCCGGGCGCGTCCACAGCCGCCGCCCGTGCGCGGCCCCGGCGGCGGCCCCGAGATAACTCAGGATGAGTCCGATGAACAAGGCCGCGATGGACCGGGCGGCCTCCGGGATAGCCGCAGAGGAAACGCCGATGACGAGCAGGGCCGCCAGCAGCCCGGCCAGGGCCCCGGCCGCCCCTCCCGCCGCGGCCCCCGCTCCCACGCGGCCCAGGCCCGTCTCCGCCCATACCGCCAGGAGCCCGGCCGCGGCGCCCAGCACGCCTCCCAGGCCGTAGCCGGCTCCTCCGCTTCCCAGGGCGCCGCCCATCCAGGCGCCCAGAACGGCCGCCGCCAGGACAATCGCCCCGCGCGCCGCCTTGAGGCCTCCGCCTCCATCCCGGAAGGCCGGAAGCCCCAGATTCGACAACCTGGACCTCGGTTTCTCGTTTATCCGCTTCACGCCTCTACCTCCCGACGGGGCGGAATCAATCGCCAGGGGGGCCGATGCTTTCCCCGGGCCGAATATAGGTGCCGCTCTTCCCCCCCGTTTTCCTCGCCAGCCGGACCGCGGAAAGAGCCATCCCCCGGTCCACCGCCTTGCACATGTCGTAAATGGTCAAGCCGGCCACCGCGACCGCCGTCATGGCCTCCATCTCGACCCCGGTGCGGTCCATGGCCCGGACAACGGCCTCGATCTCGAGGGCGCGCTCCCCCTCGGCGGGCCAGAACCGGACCTCCACGCTGGTCAGCCGGAGCGGATGGCACATCGGAATGAGTTCGGCGCAGCGCTTGGCCGCCATGACGCCGGCCACCCGCGCCGTTCCCAGAACGTCCCCCTTCGGAAGCCCCCCCTCCAGGATGCGCCGGAGGGTTTCGGGCTCCATCTCCACCCGGCCCCGGGCGACCGCCTCCCGGGCCGACTCGGGCTTGGCCCCCACTTCCACCATCCGGGCCCGGCCTTTTTCGTCCAAATGGCTCAATTCAGCGGGCATTCGCCCCAACTCCCCTAATTTCATATCCTTAGCGAACAAACATCAATTACTTCCATCCTCTCCAATTATACACCCTCTTTTCATCTCTCAGAAAAGCCCTTTTTCCCGGCAATCCCGATTCGTGGAACACGGACGGCGGGCGGAAATTTCCCCCCGCGGCCGCCCGGCGCCCGAAAGGGGCCGGAAAAAAGGCGGCCGGAGAGGAGGGCTAGAGCTTGGGGAGGGTGAGGCCGGGCTGCTTCTGGTACTTGCCCTTCTTGTCGGCGTAGGAGACCTCGCAGACCTCGTCGCTCTCGAAGAAGAGCACCTGAGCGATGCCCTCGTTGGCATAGATCTTGGCGGGGAGCGGGGTGGTGTTCGAAACCTCGAGGGTCACGAAGCCCTCCCACTCGGGCTCGAAGGGAGTCACATTCACGATGATGCCGCAGCGGGCGTAGGTGCTCTTGCCGACGCAGACCGTCAGGACGCTGCGCGGGATGCGGAAGTATTCCACCGTGCGGGCCAGGGCGAAGGAGTTGGGGGGGATGATGCAGGAGTCGCCCCGGATCGTCACGAGGGAGCGGTTGTCGAAGTTCTTGGGGTCCACGATGGTCGAGTTGACGTTGGTGAAGATCATGAACTCGTCGGCGATCCGGATGTCGTAGCCGTACGAGGAGACGCCGTAGGAGATGACCCCGTTGCGGATCTGCCGATCCTCGAAGGGCTCGATCATCCCGTGGTCGCGGGCCATCCGCGTGATCCAGCGGTCGGACTTGATGCTCATGGGGCACCTCGTTCGGTGCGGGGCGGGCCCGGGACGCCTGGCCGGGAGCAGGGTTCCCCCTCTCCCGGCCAGGTTCATCGCTACCGCCCGCCCGATGGCGGAAGCGAATCCCGTTTGAGCCATTGGCTTACTGGGGTTTTCCCCAATGCAGGAAGCGCGATTCCATCACAGCATCTAGTGGGTGTCAAAGGATTTTGTTCCCCGAAGCACAATTCCTTGTGGGCAACCTGTGCACGGGCCGGGAATAACCGCCACCAAAGATGGGGGAAAGAAGGTGCAGATCCTGTGGATAACCCGCCGCCGCGGGCCGGGGCCGGGCGCGCACCCCTGCCTCCGGGTTCAGGCCGGCCGGGCCTTCCCCGCCCGCTACTTGAATCGGTCGGGATGGACGGTG
This sequence comes from Candidatus Tectomicrobia bacterium, assembly GCA_016192135.1. NCBI lineage: Bacteria > Pseudomonadati > Candidatus Tectimicrobiota > Candidatus Tectimicrobiota bacterium. Next base: position 7,057 of record JACPUR010000014.1, read on the forward strand.
ACGGAGCCTTTCTTCTTGAGATCGCCGATCATCCGGTCGTAGGCGGCCCGGTGGCGGACGTCGGCGTGTATCTGCCGGACATCTTCCTTGACGTCCTCGAACTTCGCGTCCGAGGCCGACAGCCGCTCGCTCACGCGGATGATCTGCCAGCCGAGGGAGGTCTGGATCGGATCGCTCACCTGGCCGATGGGCAGCTTGAAGGCGGCCTCCTCGAGCTTCCGGTCCAGCTCGCCCCGCGCGGCCGTGCCCATCACCCCGCCCGCGTCCCGGGTCGCCTCGAAGATCGAGCGCGCCCGCGCCACCTGGGCGAAGGGCACCCCGCGCTTTACCTCGGCGGCGGCGTCCCAGGCCTCTTTCTCGGTTTTCAGGACGACATGGCTGAGGGTGACCTGCTCCTTGCGGCGGAAACGGTCGCGGTTGGCCTCGAAGAAGGCGCGCAGGTCGGCCTCCGACGCCTCGACGGGACGGTTGATCTCCCGGCGCAGGAATTCCTCGATGAGGATGCGCCGCTTGGCCGCCTCGATGCGCTTCTCGACCTCCGGGGTGGCCTCCAGCTTCCGCCGGCGGGCCTCCTGGTACAGGAGCTCCGACTGCACGATGCCGTCGATGAACTGCTCCTTCTTGCTGCGGATCTGGAGCCGGACGGCGGGGGACACTTGCATCAGGCGCTCCTCCAGCTCGGCGAGCGTGATTTTCCGCCCGTTGATCTCGGCCACGACCACCTTGGATTTGTCTTCCTGGGGCGGGGCCGCGGCGGGGGCCGCGAAAGCGGGCGCGAGGCTGGCGAGCAGAAGGGCGAGGGCCGCCCCTCCCTGGATCAGTCTTTCGCGAATTTTCACGAGCACTCCTTCAGAAGAATTCCCTTTCCGGATCACACCTGGAACTGGCGGCCAACGTACTGGTAGACGGAATCGTACAGGAACTGGCGCTCCACGTGGAGCGCCATCACGCAATGGTCGAACTCGTGCGTGAGCTTGCGGAAGACCCGGGCCGTCGGCCGGACGGCGTCCATCTCGGCCACCTGGCCGTAGGCGGCCTTGCCCTGCATCACGTAGAACCCCGGGTTGAGCCGCTGGCGCTCAAGGCTCTCGGGGAAAAGGCCCGTGAAGAACAGGCATACGTCCCCCATCTGGCGCTTGAGCTCCCGCCGCGGGGCCCCCTGCAGGCCCCTCTCCTCCAGCAGGAAGTCCATCACCCGCTCGAGCCGCCCCTGGTTCCGGCGGCCGCGCCGGTACAGATTGTCCACGTGGACGAACCGCAGGAGCATCCGCCAGACATAATCGATGATCTCGCCGTCCGTGTACCCGACGGCCTCGAAGGCGGATTCGGTGGTCTTGCGCAGCATTCGCCCCAAGGCATGCGTTTCCGGGATGGGATCCCGGACCTCCGTCCCGAGCATATGAGTCCCCCTGGGCGGCCCAATCTCAGGCGGGCGGTCCGCGCGAAACCGCGGCACCTGCAATTATAGTAGTGAAAGGATCGGGGCGGGGTCAATTTTTCGCCCTTTTCATGGGCAATTTTTGGCCCGATCCCCCGGATTTTACATGGAAAGAACCGCCACGGGTGGGCTATAATTCACCGTTCCTTCGACCCTTCGCCTTCTTGACGCGAAAGGAAAGCGGGGCGGACTTTGGGTTGACTTCAGACGGCTTTCTGGCTACAGAGTTGCGGGTTGGCCTGTTACCCCATATTGATGGCTTGCGGCACGCGGTTCGGATTCATGCCGGGACCTACGCTCGCATCCCGTCCGGACGAGGATTAATCGGATGCTCACTGCGGATTCCGTCGTCAAAATCTACGACCGCTGGGGCCGGTTTTACGACATTGTGTTCAAGTGGATCTTCAGCGAGGGCCGCAACGTCGGGGTTGAGCTTCTGAACCTCAAGGCCGGCGAGCGCCTCCTGGAGGTGGGGGTGGGCACGGGCCTCTCCCTGCCGCTCTACCGCAAGGACGCCCGGATCGTCGGCATCGATATTTCGTCGAAAATGCTGGAAAAAGCCCAGGAGAAGGTGACGAACCTGGGGCTCAGGAATGTGGATCTGAACGTGATGGACGCCCAGTCGATGGAGTTCCCGGACAACAGCTTCGACTGTGTCACGGCCTGTTACGTCGTCAGCGCCGCGCCGGACCCGCACAAGGTGGTTTCCGAGATCTGCCGGGTGTGCAAGCCGGGCGGCCGCATCGTATTCATCAACCACTTCAAGAGCCAGAACCCGATCCTCGCCCGCTTCGAGGAGCTCATCAACGGCATCTGCCGCAAGTTCGGCTGGGAAACCACGCTGGACCTCGAGCACCTGATGGCCGAGAACAACCTGACCATCGGCGTCCAGGAACGGGTGAACATCTTCGACTACTGGCGCGCCGTCCTCTGTTACAACTCCCAAAAGTAATGACGCCGCCCCCGGCAGCCCCCTGCCGGGGGCGTTTTTCGTCCGGCCGGAGCCGCGGGCGGCCGCTTCGCCCGGGAGACGCCGTTGAACCCCGGTGATCACGCGTTGGGCCTCGCCTTCGCCACGGTCGCCGCCCTCGCCTGGGCCGCCTTCTCTTTCCTCGTCAAGATGGCCCTGCGCGACGCCCCCGTCCTCCGGGTGACGGCCTGCCTCACCACCCTGAACGCCCTCCTGGTCACCCTGTTCGCCCTGGCGGTCCTCCCCCTCGCCTCGTTCGCGCCGAAGATAGAGGGGACGCTCCTGTGGGTCCTCCTCTCGGGCGTCTTCCACATCGGCATCTCCCGTTCCTTCTTCTACCTGGCCATCCACCGCCTCGGGCCCAACCGCTCGGTGCCGGTGGCGATGAGCTACCCGTTCGTGACCGCCCTCGTCGCCTGGCCCCTGCTGGGCGAGCCGCTGACCCTGCGCATCGTCTTGGGGCTGGCCGTCCTCCTCCTGGGGATCTCCCTCATCGTCTCCGCGGCCCCGGCCCAGTCCGAGGGCGCCTCCCCCTCGCCCGGGTGGCGCACCCTGGGCTGGATCGCGGCGGGGGTGACGTCCATCCTGTGGGGGGTTTCCGCCGTCTTCTTCAAGCGGGCCTCCCTGGACATCCATCCCGTGGCCGTGGCCTCCTTCGCCCTCATGATCGGCGCCGTGGTGGCCTGGGCGATCGCCGCCGGCGAGGCCGCGCGCTCCAAGCTCCCCCCCATCCCCCGGCGGGCCTGGCCCTGGCTGCTCATCGCCTCGGTCTTCCAGGCGGCGGCGGTGCCCTCCTACAACTACGCCCTCAAGCACACCCTCGCGGTGAACGTCACCGCCATCGTTTCGGCCCAGCCCCTCATCGCCCTGGTCGTCGGCTGGCTCTTCCTCCGCGAATCCGAGAACATCACCCCGCGCCTGTGCGCGGGCGCCCTCCTCACCGTGGCCGGGACCCTGATCGTCGTGTCCTGAAACCCTCCGTTTCCCCGGAAATGGAAGGGTGCTATCCTTTGTTTTCACTCCATGACATTTTTCCATCCGCCAGGAGGCTCACCCATGGGCGAAGTAATCCACGTAACGAAGGCCCGCGTCGTGAAGGAGCCGGGCCGGGGCATGAAGACGGCCTACCTCGACGCCTTCCCGGACACCCCGATCCCCTACGGCATCCACGGCGGCATCTCGAAGTTCTACAAGACCCAGCCCGAGGAGGAGCGGCCCGCCACCCTGGACCACCTGGTGATGGCCGTCGCCGGGTGACTGACGGGCAATATGGGCGGCGCGCTGGATGCGCGCGGCATCAAGAGCTCGCCGGACAACCTGGTCGCCGAGGTCGAGGGCATCATCGAGAACGTCGAGGGCGTGGCCCTCATCACCACCATCCGGGTCCGCTACAAGTGCCGGATCCCCAAGGGCAAGCGCGCCGAGGCCGAGCGCGCCCTCGCAGTGCACGAGAAGGGCTGCCCCGCCAGCCAGAGCGTCCAGCGGGGCATCAAGGTCGAGTACAGCGCCGAGTTCGAGGAGGAGTAGGCGCGGCCGGCGATTCTGGGACGGTCAAGTGAAACCGCCCTGGATGAGAGGAAGGAACAGGCTTAAATCTTGGACCCCCTCCCCCTCCGGGGGAGGGATGGGGTGGGGGAAGAATCCCCCTCGCGGCTTCCCTCCCCCCTCGGGCCCATGCGGGCCCGACCTCCCGAAGGGAGGGGGAGAGGCCAAGGCAACAGCCAGTGTGCCATACGCCCCTACAGGTCCCTGTTGGATGAAAGTCCCCTCTTCCCCAGCAGCGCCGCCCCGAGCAGGGCGAGGGCGAGCAGGCCTCCCCACATCCCTGCCTCGCCCGGGGTGCCCACCAGGAGCGATCCCGCGAGGAACATTCCGGCGAAGACGGCCACGCTCAGGAGCGCCCATTCCGCCGCCAGGGGAAGAAGGGGCGTCCCGGCCTCGCCCCGCCCCCGGGCCGGCCCCCAGGCCCCCGGCGGCCTCGCATCCCGGTAGAAGAGCCGGAGCACCTCCAGGGGGACGGGCCGGGTGAGATAGGTCGCGGCCAGCATCGCCGCCGCCCCGGCCGTCACCTGGGCCGTCAGCAGCACCGGGAACGAGGGCGCCGCCCCGGCCCAGTGCAGCGCCGCCGTGGTGAGCCCCGCCGCCGCCATCCCCGCCACCTCGGTCCACGCGTTCGCCCGCCACCACAGCCACCTGAGCAGCACCGGGAGCCCCAGCCCCGCGCCCATGGAGACGTTGAACTTCCAGGCCCACTCGATGCTCCCGATCCGCGCCGCCACCGCGAGCGAGCCCAGCGTCATGGCGAGCACGGCCGCCCGGCTCGCCAGTATCACCTCCCGGCGGCCGGCGCCGGGCCGGACGAAGCGGGCGTAGATGTCGTTGATGAGGTAGCTCGTCCCCCAGTTGAAGTGGGTGTCCACCGTGCTCATGAAGGCGCTGAGGAGCCCCGCCAGCGCGAGCCCCAGCAGGCCCGCCGGCAGCATCTCGCGCATGAGGAGGGCGTACGCCGCCTCCCGGTCGGCCACGATCCGGGCGGCCAGGCTCCCGGCGGGGGCTTCCATCCCCCGCGGGAAAAGCACGAGGCCCACCAGCCCGACGAGTATCCAGGGCCAGGGCCGGAGGACGTAGTTGGCCCAGGTGAACCAGAGCATCCCCCGGCGGGCGTCCCGGGGGCTGGCCGCCGCGACCAGGCGCTGGGCGATGTAGCCTCCCCCGTCCGCGTGGTGCTGGGCCCACCACACCACGAAAAGATAGATGAGCAGCATCTGGGCCCCGGCCTCGGCGGGGGGAAAGAAGGAGAGTATCTCGCCCGCCCCCGCCTCGCCGTAGATCGAGCGCAGTTTTTCCGTCAGCCCCGAGAGCCCGCCCACCCTCCCCACCGCCAGCCAGGCGAAGAGGACGCTCCCCGCCATGGCGATCGCGAACTGGAAGAGGTCGGTGAGGATCACCCCCCGCAGGCCCCCCGCGCTCGAGTAGAGCCCGATGAACAGCACGAGGGCCACGATGGTGAGCGTCTCGTTCAGCGAGCCGATGAGGAGCCACCCCGGCCAGGCCGCCTGGACGGCCGCCCAGGCGGGCGCGGGCAGGGCCTCCTCCCAGCGGAGGAAGGGGTCGGCGATCTTCCCCATCGCGCGGAACACCCAGCCCAGCACGATCAGGTTCACGACGAGGGAGGAGTAGACCGCCTTGAAGCCCCGCAGGAAGGTGCCGGGCCCCCGCCCGTAGCGGCGCTCGAGCAGCTCGGCGTCCGTCACCACCCCGAGCCGCCGCCACAGCGGGGAGAAGAAGACGGCCACCCCCACGTGCCCGATGGCCCACGACCACCAGAACCAGTTGCCCGAGATGCCCTTCGTCGCCACCACCCCCGCGATGACGAGCGGGGTGTCCGAGGCGAAGGTGGTGGCCACCATGCTGGTGCCCACCCACCACCAGGGGAGGCTCCGGTCCGCCGCGAAGTAGGAGACGAGGCTCGCCGAGGCCCGGCGCGAGACCCACAGCCCCGCCCCCAGGGTGAAGGCGAGGTAGGCCAGGATGAGGAACCAATCGAGCGGGGAGAGCATGGGGGCTCCGGGGGGGCGGGAGTCTCGGACGATTAAATGCTGGCAATCCTTTTGTTAACAAACAGCATTGCTTCACCCTCGCCTTAAAGGCTATATTTTTATTGGCTATTGAATTTCTCTAAATCAGGGACAAGGGCCATGCCTAAAACAAAAATCTCAACGCCATACCCTTCCTTGGAAGCTGTCGCCCGCGAACTCGGCGTGGCCAAATCCAGAATCACAAAAATTGTCGACATGGTACGCAAGGTTCAGAAAAATGAGGCAGCCCGCGCTGTCCCTGCGGTGCGGACGGCCAAAAAAAGAAAAAAGTGATACCCGTGCTGTCCGTTTCTCTCTAAGGCAAGCCCTGACAGGTATCAACAATCATGCCGCCTAAACGACAAGGGAAGCGGAAACCTGCGAATACCGTATTCTTAAACATCCCTTACGATAAGCGTTATGAGACTCTGTTCATAGCTTATATCGCCGGCTTGTGTGCATTTGGCCTAATCCCTCATGCGACACTGGAAATTCCAAGCAGCGACCGGCGGTTGGAGCGAATCTTCAAACTAATTCGCGGTTGCTCTTATTCTCTCCACGATCTCTCCCGCGTACAGTTGGATCGCAACTCGCCCCCGACACCCCGCTTCAACATGCCATTCGAGCTCGGCCTCGTCGTGGCGTGCGCAAAATTGGAATCGCGGTCCCATAAATGGTTCGTGTTCGAGGCACGGAGACACCGGCTGAACAAATCGCTGAGCGACCTCGACGGGACCGACCCCCACATTCACAACGGAAGGCCGGAAGACCTCCTGACTGCCCTGACCAATGTGTTCGTCCGTTCCAAGAATCACCCAACCATCCGGGAGCTTCGCCCCATATTCTCACTCCTAAGGAAAACATCGCAGATCATCAAAAAGGACAATTCGAATTCCCTGTTCGGAGCTCATGCTTTCCGTGATCTCGTTTTGGCGGCACAAGCCATCGCGCGGGAAAAATTGTCCTGGCTTAACCACTAACATTTCGTTCGTCGTCTTGTAAAAAAAGCGGCCCCGCATCCCTGCGGGGCCGCTTCTGTGTCTGGCTACGAACGTGCTACCGCCCCTTGCCGTTGCCCCCTGCCTTCGAGGCCTTCGGGCTCTTCTTGAGCTTGCCCAGCACCTCGAGCACGTGGTCCGGGGTGATGGGGATGCGGGTGATGCGGGCGCCGATGGCGTGGCTCACGGCGCAGGCCACGGCGGCGGCCCCCGCCGTGCAGGGGGGCTCCCCGATGCCCTTCGCGCCGTAGGGCCCGAGGCCCTCCTGCGACTCCTCGATGACGTTCGCCCACTCGGGCGTCTCCACGGCGGTGGGGATGAGGTAGCCGTGGAACTCGTTGTTGGCGATGGCCCCCTTGCGGGTGACGATCTCCTCCGAGAGGCCGTGGCCGATGCCCATCATGGTGCCGCCCTCGAACTGCCCCTCCACGTGCTGGACGTTGATGGCCTGGCCCACGTCGTGGCCCGACACGTAGCGCAGGAGCCGCACCTCGCCCGTCTCCACGTTCACCTCGACCTCGGCGCCGTGGACGCCGAAGGTGTAGTCCATCCAGCCGCCCGCGTCGCCGTACTTCTCGTGGCCCTCGAAGCGGTGGTCGCCGATCTTCATCTTGCCGGTGTGGAACATGTCGAGGCCCATGGAGCGGCACTTCTTGACCGCCTGGGCAACGGTGACGCCCCTCTCCTCGGCGGATTTGACGAAGATGCGGCCGCCGCGGATGTCGAGATCCTCGGGGCTCACCTCGAGGAGCTCGCCCGCGCCCTTCAGGAGGCGGCTCCGGAGCTCGAGGCCGGTGCGGTGGGTGGCCCCGCCCGAGATGAGGGTCTGCCGGCTCCCGGCCGTGATGCCCACCAGGGGGGTGACGTGGGAGTCCGACATCACCACTGTCACCTTCTCCCACGGAATGCCCAGCACCTCGGAGGCGATCTGGCGGTAGGCGTGGGTCTGGCCCGCGCCCACGTCGGAGGCGCCGACGCGCAGGTTCACGCTGCCGTCGTCCTCGAGGGAGGCGTAGACCTCGCCCTCGTTGCGGGGGCGGCCGTAGCCCCCCATGTTGCCGATGAGGCTCCGCCCCCGGCGCCAGGGGCCGCGGTCCTTCTCCGGCACCCGGCCCGCCGGCCCGCCCAGGGCGGCGATGGCCTTCTCCAGCAGCTCGGGCAGCATGACGCGGCTGGGCAAGGGCTGCTTCTGCATGAGAGTGCCGCCCTTCTTGATGAAGTTGCGGCGGCGGAACTCGACGGGGTCCATGCCGAGGCGCTTCGCCAGCTCGTCCATCTGGGACTCGTAGGCGAAGCAGACCTGGTTGGCCCCAACCCCGCGCATGGCCTCGGTGAAGGGGTTGTTCGTGAGGACGGCCCGCGCCCGGCCCCGGGCGTTCGGGATCTCGTAGGGCCCCCCGCTGATGCAGAGCGCCCCCATCACGAGGCCCTTGCTGTTCGAGGCGTAGCCCCCGGCGTCGGCCAGGATGTCCACCTCGACCGCCGCGAGCTTGCCGTCCCGGGTGGCCGCCGTCTTGTAGCGCATGAGGAAGGGGTGGCGCTTGCTCCCCGTGTTCACGCTCTCCTCGCGCGAGTAGGCCATGCGCACGGGCCGGCCCGTCCTCATGGCGAGGAGGGCGAGGAAGGCGCCCAGCAGGGGGTGCTCCTTCCCGCCGAAGGCGCCGCCCAGCATGGGGCACTCGTAGCGCACCCGGCTGGCCGGGAGGCCGAGGATGGAGGCCACCTTCTGGTAGTTCTCGATGGTCTGGGTGGGCACGCGGACGTTCACCACCCCGCGCTCGTCCACCCAGGCCACGCCCCCCTCGGGCTCGATGTAGGCGTGATCGAGGCAGGCCGAGAAGTAGACGTTCTCGACCGTCACCACGTCCGGCCGGGCGAAGGCGGCGTCCACGTCGCCTTTCTCGGTGTTCCAGTCGCAGATGATCTCGCCCTCGGGCTTCATGAAGTCGTAGGCGCCCGGCAGGGGCTCGTAGGCGACGTGCACGAGCGAGGCGGCCTCCGCCGCCAGGTCGCGCGACTCGGCCGCCACGATGGCGACGGCGTCCCCGATGTCGCGCACCACGTCCTCGGCCATGACGGGGTAGTCCGCGTAGCGCCCGGCGTTCACCCCCGGGATGTCCTTGGCCGTCAGGACGCAGTGGACGCCCGGGAGCGCCAGGGCGCGCGAGGCGTCGATCTTCTTGATCCGGGCCGGGGTCATGGCCGCCCGGACCACCCGGGCGTGGAGCTCGCCGGGGAGGTGGAAATCGTCTCCGTACAAGGTATCCCCCACCGCCTTGGCGAGGGCGTCCGCCTTGGTGGGCGAGGTTCCGACTACGTTCATTCGGGGCATGCGCACCTCAAGAGCGGCAGGTGAATGAGCCGCGGCAAGGGCATCCGGCGCCGGCCGGAGGGAGCCGCCCCTCCGGCCATTCTACGCGCTCAAGCTTATTTGCGCAGGGCCGCGACGTCCACGGCGCGGCCCGTCCGCGCGCTCTCGATGACCGCCTCCAGCACCGCGACCACCTGGAGCCCGGCGTGGCCGTCCGTCTCGGGCTTGGCCTTGCCGCGGATGCACTGGGCGAACTCGGCCAGCTCGAGGGCCAGGGCGTCGCCCGCCTGGTTCGGGAGCTCCCGGCGGACGTCCTCGCCCTTCTTCTGGAAGTAGAGCTTGGCGCCGTCCTCGTCGCTCCAGGCGCTGGCCTCGGTGCCGTAGGCGGCGGTGTAGCAGATCTTGGGGAGGACATAGCCCGTCCCGATGTAGCCGAGGGGGCCGCTCTCGAACTCCAGGATGATGCTCGTCACGTCGTCGAGCTGGCTCTTGCCGAGCAGGCGCTTGCTGAAGGCGGAGAGGCGCTTCACGGGGCCGGCGAGGTAGATGAGGTTGTCCACCATGTGGACGCCCAGGCCCGTCATGGAGCCGGCGGGCGACTCGCCCGGCTCGGAGCGCCAGCCGGGCCGCGGCGTCTGCCCGCCGAACATGGACAGGTTCGCCTCGAGCTGGTGGAGCATGCCGAGCTCCCGCTTTTCGACCATCTCCTTGATGCGGCGGGTGGCCCCGAGGCGGCGGCGGTGGTGCCCGACCAGGAGGGTCACACCCGCCTTCTCGCAGGCCTCGATGGCGCGCCGGGCGTCCTTCACGGTGAGGGTGAGGGGCTTCTCGACGAAGACGTGCTTGCCCGCCGAGGCCGCCTGCTCGATCATGGTGACATGCGTCGAATGCGGGGTGGCGAGGACGATGCCCTGGATCGAGGGGTCCTTGAGTATCTCCTCGAAGCTCCCCGCCTGGGGGCAGCCGGCCTTCCCGGCGAAGGCCTTGCGGGCGTCCGCACCCCGGGCGAAGCACGATACGATCTCGCCCTCCCCGCTCCGCTTCACCGCCTCGGCCAGCATCGCGCCCCACCAGCCCAGCCCCACCGAGGCCAGGCGCACCTTATCCGCAGCCATTTCTTCTCCTTTTTCCCATTTGCCTGGAGCCGGCAGGGCCGGCGGATACGTCGAGCGCTCCAACATAAAGCATGGGGGGGCCGTCCCGCAAAGGCCCCGCCGGACATAAAAAAGCTTCCCCTCCCGTCGCCGGGAGAGGAAGCCGTAAGCAAGAGGGTGGTGCCCGATGAATTATGAGTGCGTGGCGGAGGAGAGCCGACCCGATCGACTACTCCATCCGCCTGCCAATCGAGACGTGCCGCCTAAGAACGCCTCGACCAGCATAGTTCTATAAAGCAAGCGGTGTGCCATTTCGGATTCCTATATAAACCATTGATTTCACTGTCCGTAACTTTTCGGATAGCCTTGGCAAATTGCCAATTTGTCAGGCTTCGCCGATGCGGCTTCGGACAAATCGTCATTCTGCCCCGGATATAGGAGAGCCCGATGCAAATCTTCCACTGGGACAGCGTCCCCAGCCATCCGGTTCGTCCCGGAGTAAGCCGTAAGGTGTTCACCGGTGAGGGCGCCATGCTTCTCATCACCGAGTTCGGGCCCGGCTCGACCGAATCGCCCCACACCCACCCTTTCGAGCAGCTCGTCTTCGTCCTGGAGGGGGACGTGGAGTTCACCCTCGGCGGGGAGAAGCGCGCCGTGCCGGCCGGCTCGGTCTTCCGCATCCCGCCCGGCACCCCGCACGGCGCCAGCGCCCTCGGCGGCAAGCGCTGCCGCGTCCTCGCCGTCTACGGCCCCCCGCGGGAGGACGTGCTGAAATATTGCGATTACCAGAAGGAGTGAGGGCCATCACGCGAAAACTTTCCATCCCCCGGCACCGTTCGATGGTGGCCACCATGCCACCGTTCGACCCCTCCCCTCCGCCCCTCCCCTTATCAAGGGGAGGGGATGGGGGTGGGGTGGTTTGCGGGAGTTGCCGCTTTTTCAAGGGGCGGCCGGCCGCCCCTACGGACAATTCACGCCCCGATCATCTTCTTCCTCAGTCCCCTACCTCCGCCTCGGCAGGCCCGAAAGCATCCGTTGCCTTCGGCGGGGCGGCGATCTCCCTCCCCCTTTCGGGGGGAGGGCCGGGGAGGCCCCAAGGGCCGGTGGGGTAAAGTGTCACCCATGTACCCGGTCTGATGTGTTACCCATGTAGCCGGTTGCACAGAGCGCAGCCCGGTGATCTCCCCTCCCCCTCCCCCCTCCCGGAGGGAGGGGGGAAAACGAACCGGGCGGATGGATGGCGCATCGCAGCCCCTCCCTACCTCCGCCTCGGCAGGCCCGAAAGCGCCTCCTGGATGGCGGCCTTCATCTCGTCCCCCTGGTGGATCAAGGTCGAGGCGGAGGCCTCGGCCGACCACAGGCGCTCCCCCTCCGTGCTCCACAGGGTGAGGGAGACCCGGGCGGTGCACGCGTCGACGCTCTCGCACCGGGCGTCCCCCCGGGCGGCGAGCATCGCCGGATGCCCCCCCTCCCGCAGGCGCCCGAGCAGCGCCTTCGAGGGCATCACGGGCGGGGCCTCCTCCCCGCCCGGCCAGGGGAGGGGCTCGTAGCCGCGCGCCGCCAGGGCCTCCTCGACGAGAAAGGTGGCCTCGATCCGGTCCACCTTGCTCCCCGGAGGAGCGGGCACGCCCGCCTTTCGGTAGATGTCGCGGAAGTACCCCGTCCAGTCGTAGGGATAGGCGAAAGGCGCCACCGCCACCCGCCGCACACCCTCCAGCTCGCCCGAGTTGAACACCTCGGCCTGGCCGCTCAATTGATAGCCGCAGCCCGCGCACCAGAGCAGGAGGGCCGCCAGGAGGGGCGCGGGCCGCTTCCTCATCCGAACATCCCCCCGCGCCCCAGGAGCAGCCCGAGGCCCGCCAGCAGCTCTCTCCCGGCCCAGGCGTAGGCCCCGGCCAGCCGGCCGGGGAGGCTCCACGCGAAGGCGGCGAACGCCCCCGCGCCCCCCGCCGCCGCGAGCGCCGTCCCGCCCGCGAAGAACCCGCCCGCGAAGGCGATCACCGTCCACGAGAAGAAGCGCCCGCCGCGGGCGATGTCGGGCTGGGCCGAGCGCAGCACCCGCAGGGTCATCGTCAAGTGGAAGCTCAAGGCGAGGCCCACCGCGAAGGCCGTGGCCCGGTCCACCCAGGGCGACCCGGCCACGCGCCCCGCCAGGGCGCCCGCGGCCAGCGCCAGCGCGGCCAGCAGCGGGAAAAAGTACGGCGCCAGGGTGATGAGGAAGTTCGTCCCGCTCAGGGCCACCTTCCCGTCCGCGCGGGAGACCTCGAAGCGGCTCACCTTCTTCCCCATGAGAAGGGCGAAGGCCAAGTGGGTGAACTCGTGCGCGAAGGTGTAGAGGAACTCGGGCGGCCGCAGGCGGTGCCAGGCGAGGTAGGCGAGCGCCCCGGCGAGGAAGGCCCAGCCCCCGGGGGAGAGGAGGAAGCCCGGCTCCCCGCCTCCCCGGTGGAGGAAGGCCCCGGGCGCCGCCGCCGCGAGCGCCTCCGCCAGCGCCCAACAGGCGGGCAGGAGCAGGAGGCCCCCCATCCACGCGAGGGGCCGGAGCAGGATCTTCCTCATCCCCGTTTCCCGTCCCGGGCGGCCACTTCCCTCATGCGGGCCAGGATAGCGGGTCAAGTCCGCCCCTCCAACTCCATGGGACATCGGATTGACGGCGGGGCGCCGGAGCGCCAAATTCCCTGCGGGCCGCCAGTGGCATAGAATGATCCCCTTCCCTCCCCCTGGAGAGCCCTCATGTATACCGCCCCGGACGTCGTCGCCAAGACCCTGGAGCTCAACTCCAACCTCGTCCGCATGGCCCTCGAAGGCCTGAGCGACGAGGAGTTCCTCCAGCAGCCCAAGGCGGACTGCAACCCCATCGCCTGGCTCCTCTGGCACATGACCCGCGTCGAGGACTCCATCCTCTCCCGCTTCAGCGGCGAGCCCCAGGTCTGGATCGAGGGGGGCTGGCACGAGCGCATCCAGGCACCCGGCGGCGCCGAGGACGCCGGCATGGGGAACAAGATGGAGCAGGTCTGCGCCTTCCGGGCCGGGAAGGAAGACCTCCTCGCCTACGCCGAGGCCGTGCGCCAAAACACCCAGGACATCCTCCCCGCCATCTCCACCGAGATGCTCACGGCGAAGGTGGAGAACCCGCCCTCCCCCGCCGTCCAGCGGCAGGGCGATTTCCTCAGCATCCTGCTCACCGACTACTCCCACCACGCGGGCCAGATCTGCTACCTCCGCGGCTACATCAAGGGGGCCGGCTGGCTGCCGTTCTAGCGGAAGGCCCCGGCTCTAGCGGAAGGCCCCGGCGGCGCCTGGATTTTCCCCCTTGACGGAACGCATTGGCCGCCTTATTATTAACCAAGTGGTTAAATATCATCGGCCCCCCCCTTGAGACAGGAGACGCGCCCATGAACGCCGCGGACCTCATCGCCAAGACCCTTGAGCTGAACAGCCAGGCCCTCGTGAGCAAGGCCCTCGACGGCCTCACCGACGAGGACCTCCTCAAGCAGCCCGGCAAGGACTCCAACCCCACCGGCTGGCTCCTCTGGCACATGACCCGCACCGAGGACGGCCTCATCGCCCAGCTCGCCGGCAAGCCCCAGGTCTGGGCCGGGGACGGATGGGAGAAGCGCATTCCCCTCCCGGCCGGCACCAACGACAGCGGCTTCGGGCACACCATGGAGCAGGTGCGGGCCTTCCGGGCCAAGAAACAGGATCTCCTCGACTACGCCCAGGCGGTGCGGAAGAACACCCTCGCCCTCCTGCCCTCCGTCCCCCCCGAGGCCTTCGACCGGAAGCTGGAGAGCCCGCCCAACCCGGCCGTCCAGACGGCGGGGGACTTCATGGCCGTCCTGCTCCTCGACTACTCCCACCACGCCGGCCAGATCTGCTACCTCCGGGGCCACTTCAAGGGCCACGGCTGGCTCGGGTTCTGACCGATCGCAGGAGAGCCCATGCCCCCCGCCCTCGACCGCACCTTCGCCGCCCTGGCCGACCCCACCCGGCGGGCCATCCTCGCCCGCCTCGCCCAGGGGGAGGCCAGCGTCACCGCGCTCGCCGCCCCCTTCCGCATGTCGCTCCCGGCCGTCTCGAAGCACCTGCGGGTGCTCGAGCGGGCGGGGCTCGTGGGGCGCAGCCGGGAGGGCCGGGTCCACCGCCTGCGCCTGGAGGCCTCGCCCCTGCGCGAGGCGGAGGCGTGGATCGCCCGCTACCGCCGCTTCTGGGAGGCGCAGTTCGACGCCCTCGCCCGCTACCTGGAGGAGACGGCGGAGGAGCCTCATGCGCCGGAGCCCCCATTTGAGCCCAAGCCGCCCTCCGCCCCCTCGCCGCCCGCCGGGGGAAAGCGCCGGCGGAGGCGCGGATAAGGAAGAAGGAGACAATCCATGAAAACGATCGAGACGGCGGCGCACAGGGCCGTGTCGCGGGAGGCGTGGCTCGAAGCGCGCAGGGCGCTCCTGGACAAGGAGAAGGATTTGACCCGCCGGCGCGACGAATTGAGCCGGCGGAGGCGCGAGCTGCCCTGGGTCAGGGTGGACAAGAATTACATCTTCGACGCGCCGGATGGGAAGAAATCCCTGGCCGATCTCTTCGGGGGCAAGAGCCAGATCATGATCTACCACTTCATGTTCGGGCCGGACTGGGAGGAGGGCTGCCGCAGCTGCTCGTTCCTGTCCGATCATATCGACGGCGCCAACCGGCACCTCCCGCACCGCGGCGTGCGCCTGCTGGCGGCCTCCCGCGCCCCCCTGGCCAAGATCGAGAGGTTCAAGAAACGCATGGGCTGGCGCTTCGAGTGGGTTTCATCCCTCGGCAGCGACTTCAACTTCGACTACGGCGTGTCGTTCGCGAAAGAAGATGTGGCGAAGGACCAGGTGAACTACAACTACGCGGTCTCGACCGCGCACGGCAGCGAGGAACTCCCCGGGCTGAGCGCGTTCTATAAGGACCCGGCCGGCGCCGTCTTCCATACCTATTCCGCCTACGCGCGCGGGCTCGACATGCTCATCGGCGCGTACAACTTCCTCGACCTGGCGCCGATGGGCCGGGACGAGGAGGGCTTTTCTTTCACCATGGAGTGGGTGCGTCACCACGACCGGTACGGAGCGTAGAGGAGAGCGTCCCGCCCGGGGGCGAAGCCCGGGCCGCCGCCCGCCCGAAGGAGAACGCCCATGCCCGCCTCCCCGGCCGGCATCCACCTCCGGCTCACGCGGACCTTCGAGGCGCCGCGCGAAAAAGTCTTCCGCGCCTGGACCGACCCGGAGGCGCTGAAGCGCTGGTGGGGACCCGCCGACTTCGACTGCATCGAGGCCCAGAGCGACCCGCGCCCGGGGGGCCGCTACCGCATCACCGTCCGGGAGAGGGAGAAGGGCGAGGTCTACACCGTCCTCGGCGAGTACCGGGAGGTCGAGCCCCCCGCCCGCCTTGTCTACACCTGGCGCTGGGGGCACTGGGACGCGGCCGCGGAGGAGAGCCTCGTCACCGTCGAGTTTCACGCGCGGGGCGCCTCCACCGAGCTCACCCTCGTCCACGAGCGCTTCCCGGACGAGGGCACGCGCGACCAGCACAGCCAGGGCTGGGCGAGCACCCTCGGCTGCCTGGCGGAATACCTGGGCGGATGACCTCGGGCCGGACATGACGCCGACCCCCAGAGGAGGAGCTTGATCGTGCCCGCTCTCCCGGCCCGCGCCCTCCACACCCTGCGCCTCGTCCGCACCTTCGAGGCGCCGCGCGAGAGGGTCTTCCGCGCCTGGACCGACCCCGAGGCGCTGAAGGAGTGGTACGGGCCGGACGGGTGGTCCACCCCCAGCGCGGAGGTGGACCTCCGGGCGGGAGGCGGCTACCGGATCACCATGAAGGGCCCGGAAGGCGAGGAGATCCGCCTGAGCGGGACCTTCCGGGAGGTCCGGCCGCCGGAGCGGCTCGTCTACACCTGGAATTGGGAGAAATTCCACCTCGACCTCGGCGGCTTGGGGGAAACGCTGGTCACGGTTGAATTTCACGAGCGGGGCGGCGCCACGGAGCTGATCCTCACGCACGAGCGGTTCCCCCGCGCCGAAACCCGCGATCTGCACGGGGGGGGCTGGGCGAGCACCCTCGATTGCCTGGCGGAATACCTGGGCTGAGCCTTCCACGGGAAAGGAGTCTCCGCATGATCGATCGCCGCTTCCTCACCATCGCGCTGGGCTACGTCGCGGTCACCTTCGTCCTCGCCGTCCTCTGGCACCTGGTGCTGTTCAAGGGCGTCTACGACGCGCTCGGCTACGTGGGGCGCAAGGAGCCGATCTTCGCCCTGGGCCTCCTCTCCATGGTGGTGCAGGGGGCGGCGCTGGGCGGGCTCTTCCCGCGCTTCGCGCGGGGCGGGGACCCCTACCGGGAGGGGCTCCGCTTCAGCCTGGCGATGGGGGCCTTCTTCTGGAGCTGCCACGTCCTCGCGGCGGCGGCGAAGAACCCCATCTCCCCGATCCCGACCTTCGTGGCCATCGAGACGGCCTATCTCCTGATCCAGTTCACCCTGGCGGGCCTGATCATCGGGTGGGCCCACCGGCCCGGCACGGCCCCCGCCGCGCGCTTCGCCGCCAAGGCGTGAGAGACTCGAAAAAAAAGGAGGCCCCATGTCCATCCCCCAGACCCAGCCCCTCCACACCCTGCGCCTCACCCGCGTCTTCAACGCCCCCCGCGAGCGGGTCTGGCGCGCCTGGACCGACCCGGAGCAGATAAAGCACTGGTGGGGGCCCAAGGGCTTCACCGCCCCCAGCATCGAGATGGACCTCCGGCCGGGCGGCCGCTACCGAATCGCCATGCGCCCGCCCGAGGGGGAAATTTTTCACCTGAACGGGGTCTTCCAGGAGGTCCTCCCGCCCGAGCGGCTGGTCTACACCTTCCAGTGGGAGAAGCCCGGCTGGGACTACCCCGAGACCCTGGTGACGGCCGAGTTCCGGGACCTGGGCGGCCGGACCGAGCTCGTCCTCATCCACGAGCGGTTCCCCGAGGAGAAGATGCGGAACGATCACGAGGGCGGCTGGACGGGCACCCTCGACCGCCTGGCGGAGCTGCTGGGCTGAGCAGGGGGTGTTCCCGCTCCGTAGGGGCAGGCCCCTCCGCCCCGCGCGACACGTCGCGCGGGGGCCCCAAATTCGACGCCTGCCCCGGGCGGCCATGGCCGGTCGCCCCTGCGGACGTACACGGCCCCGGTTTCCGTAGGGGCGTATGGCAATACGCCCCTGCCCAAGACGGTGAAGGAGATCGGCGGCGGGTTTCCGCACGGAGGTGTCCACATGGCCTATGACGAGAAGCTGGCCGCGCGCGTCCGCCGGGCGCTCGCGGGGCGCAGGGGCATCGAGGAGAAGAAGATGTTCGGGGGCCTGACCTTCATGCTCCGGGGCCACATGTGCTGCGGGGTGCTGAAGGACGACCTCATCCTGCGGGTGGGGCCCGGGCGGGCGGCCCGGGCGCTGCGCTCGCCCCACGCCCGGCCCTTCGACTTCACGGGCAGGCCCATGACGGGCATCGTCGCGGTCGCCCCTTCCGGCTGCCGCGCCGCCGCCCTCAGGCGCTGGCTGGCGCTCGCCGAGGACTTCGCCTCTTCCCTGCCCCCGAAGTGACCGGCCCGGACGAGGATTCCGAAGCCACCCCCCCTTGCCCCCCCTTGTGCAAGGGGGGGGTGGGGGGGTCAGGCTCCGCCGGAGGGCCGGCCGCCGCGCCGCCGCCCGTTCCCTCCGCAGGGACGGGTGCCGAATCCGCTCCCGCGTCTTCCGGGGCGCCCGTTCTCCCGCCGTCATTCCGGGCGGGCGAGGAATCTGCTTTTACGCATGAAGCGGAATCCGAAGCAGATTCCTCGGGCCTCCGGCCCTCGGAATGACAAGCACAATCCGCCGCGCCCCGATCCGCCGGGCCTGCCCCGCCTTCCGGGGAGGGACCGGATGCCGTCTCCTCCTCCTCCCCCAGCGCTTCCTGGACCTGGGCCCAGAGCCCGGGGCGCCGCTTGAGGGCGGCCTCGAGCTCGCCCAGGGCCCGGCTCCGGGCCCGGGCCTCCATGTTCTCCCGCCGGAGGCGGAGGCTCTCCTGCTGGGCGGCCGCCCGGGCCAGCGCGGCCGCCACCCGGCAGAGCCGCTCGGCCGGGAGGTCCTCGAAGGCCAGGTCGTCCAGCTCGGCCGCCGCCTCGAGCGCCTGGGCCTGGAGCATCTGGAGGGCGAGCGTCCCGAGGCCCCCCTCCCCCGCCCGCCCGGCCAGCTCCCGGGCCAGGAGCTCCAGCGCGCGGGCGTGCCGGGCCCGGGCCTGGAGGGCGCCGTAGTGGTGGCTCATCGCGCCCAGGCTGATTTTTTCGCCTGTAATATCGTGAAATATCGTAGACGCCTCCCGCAGCGACCCCCCTTTCAGGAGGCATTCGTCCACCGCCTGCGCCGCCCGGCTGCGCTCCACCTTCGTCGCCCTCCGCTTGCGGCGGGCCTCCTCGGCGTCGGCCTCCCGCGCCGCCCGGTGAATCGTCTCGATGATGTCCCGGCTGACCATGGCCCTCCTCCTCTCGCGGGCGCGATGGCCCGCTCCGGGAGCAATCTAGGGCGCGGGCGGGGAAGGCCCGTTACCGCAAATCGCGCCAATTTCGCGCACCTTCATGCACCGGGGGATTTTTTTCGAGGGGTGGTGAAGCGAGTCGGTTCCGGGTATTATTTGAATTTGAGGCGAGCGAACGATGCGCCTGAAAGAGGCCCCTGCTGCCGGACACCCGGAGGGTAGCCGTGACATTGCAAGCTTATATGTTGCCCGGCCTTGCGAGCCTCTTGCACCTGGAGGGTGAAGGCATCAGCAGGCTTGCCGAGCAATACAGGGAAGGATTGGAAGCCGGACATGGCGTGCGCCAAGTGGCTTGGCGCGTTCAAAATGGAATCGCGAAGGCGCTCGTCGCGCATCGGATGGCGCTGGAACTGGAAGAAGACGTCCATGGTGCCGTCAATGAGTACCCGAAAGACCAATGGCTCGAAATGAAAGGTGAAATGGACGGCGTTATCGCGCTGGTCTGCCAGAACGAGAAGGAACTAATCCGAACGGCCGAAGAAATTTCCAAAAGGGGGCAAAAGGTCGCAGGCTTGGAGGAGCTGAAGAAAAGGCACGCGGAACTGATTCATCAGATGAACTGGGATTACACATCCGAGGCGTTCCAGAAAATCATCCGACAAGCGGAGGAAGACGCCAAGGCGGGACACGTCTTGGAAGATTGATGCGCTCAATCCGCTCGCGCAGATATAAAGCATTCCTGGACAGGTTGCCCGCAAGAATTCAGAAGGCCGCCTCAGAAAAATTTAAAATCTTCACAGAAAATCCCTTCGACAGCCGGCTGGATCGCAAACCGATTGAACAGCTCAAACATCTGGGAACGTATATTGAGGTGGAAATAACGGGAAGAAGATACCGTGCGGTGGCCCGCGTCACCAAGGAAAACAACGAGGATGTGTACTATTGGATTTTCATAGGCACACATTCGGATTTCGACAGGTTTGCGCAAACCTATTCTGGCTAGGCCCCCCTCGCCCCCTCCCCCGCTCTGTGCCAGAATGCCCCCGGGCCCCCGTCATCCCCCGCGCTTGAGGACGCCCGCATGGCCTTCCGCCACCGCCTGCCCGACGGACGCGAGTACATCTGCCACAGGCCCCAGGTCGCGGGCCGCCGCGCCATGGTGGCCTCGGGCCACCATCTCGCCACCCAGGCCGGGCTCAGGGTCCTCGACCGGGGCGGCAACGCCGTGGACGCGGGTGTGGCGGCGGGGCTGTGCATGAGCGTGCTGCTGACCGACATGATCTCCTTCCTGGGGGTGGCCCCCATCATCCTCTACCTGGCGAAGGAGCGCCGCGTCGTGACCATCAGCGGCCTGGGGCGCTGGCCCCGGGCGGTTTCCATCCAATGGTTCCGGGAGAAGTGGGGGGGCGAGATCCCGCCCGGCGTCGCCCGCTGCTTGGTGCCCGCGGCGGCGGACGCCTGGCTCACGGCGCTGGAAAAATACGGGACCATGCGCTTCGCGGACGTGGCGGCGGACGCCATCGAGCTGGCGGGCCGGGGCTTCCCCATGCACCACTTCATGCACGAGCACATCGCCGGGGCGCGGGAGAATTATCACCGCTTCCCGGAGAACCGCCCCGTCTACTTCCCGGACGGCGATCTCGTGCCGGTGGGGGCGCCCGTCCTGCACCGCGACCTGGCCGGGACCTACGAGCGCATGGCGCGGGCGGAGGCGAAGGCCTCCTCGCGCCCGGCCGGGGTCCGCGCCGCCCGGGACGAGATCTACAAGGGGGAGACGGCGCGCCGCATCGTGGACTTCATCCAGAAGAACGGGGGCGCCATGACGCTGGAGGACCTGGCCGGGTTCCACGTGGGGGAGGAGCCGCCCGTGGTCTCGTCCTACAAGGGGCACGAAATCCACGCCTGCGGCCCCTGGTGCCAGGGGCTCACACTCCCCCAGGCACTCAACCTCCTGGAGCGGGTGGACCTCCGGGCGCTGGGCCACAACCGCCCGGCCAGCCTCCACGCGCTCTTCTCCGCCTTCGACCTCACCTTCGCCGACCGCCACGCCTTCCTCGGGGACCCCGAGTTCGTGGAGGTGCCGGCGGAGGGCCTCCTCTCCAAGGGCTACGCCGCCGAGCGGGCGAAGCTCATGGAGCGGGCGGAGGCCTTCGGGGGGATGCCCCCGGCGGGGGACCCCTGGGCCTTCCAGAAGGGCCAGAAGGGGAACGGGCGGCGGGCCGCTGACTTCAACTTAAAAGAGACGGCGGGGGCGGGCGCCTTCGAGCAGGACACCTCCTTCTGCACCGCCGTGGACGCCGAGGGCAACGCCTTCGCCGCCACCCCCTCGGACGGGAGCGGGGACGTGCCCATCTTCCCGGGCGTGGGGGCCTCGGTCTCGGGGCGGGGCTCCCAGAGCTGGCTGGACGAGGCGCACCCGAGCTCGGTCCAGCCCTGGAAGCGCCCCCGCCTCACCCCCGCCCCGGCCCTCGTCCTGAAAGACGGAGAGTTCTACATGACCCTCGGCACCCCGGGCGGGGACGTGCAGCCCCAGGCCATGGCCCAGGTCTTCCTCAACATCGCCGAGTTCGGGATGGCCCCCCAGATGGCGGTCGAGGCCCCCCGCGGCGCCACCTTCAACTTCCCCAACTCCTTCTGGCCCCACGAGTACAAGCCGGGCCGGGCCGTGGTGGAGCAGAGCATCGAGCGCGAGGCCGGGGCGGAGCTCCGGGAGCGGGGCTACAAGCTCGACACGTGGCCCGACTTCGGCTGGCGCCCCGGGAGCGTCTGCTGCATCCTCCGCGACCCCAAGACGGGATTCTTGCTGGGCGGGGCGGACCCCAGAAGGGAATCGTACGCGGCGGGGTGGTAGGGGGGGAGATTATCGAAAGCACAAAGAAAAGGCTGGCCTTCAAAGTATTTAAAATCAGTAGGTTATAGTTTCAAGTGGAAGTTTTTTTGCACAACGCATATAGTATCTTTGACAGGTGGAGAGGCACGCGGTTATCCGCGTACTGTCAGCCATGCGATCCATTAGGATCGCGCTTCCGGAGGGAAGCTAGAGGGATTGAACGTTGCCCGAACTTGTTCGTCCCGTCGCAGAGGATGAACGAGAGGGCTATCTCTCGACACCCTGCTAGCCAGGGAAGGAACTGTACGGGATAGATGGGGTCCCAAGGCAGTTCCGTGGCCAATGCCTCTCATACGGGGAAGCGACCCTCATCCTCTCGCTTCCCTTTTTTCTTTCTTTACACTCGCCACCACTCACACATTTCTTTCCTTCTAATTTCTTTTCTACTTTTTTGTCACCCATGAAAATGTGGGTCATTAGCGATAACGAACCGTGAATCCGATCAGCAATTGCGATGTACCTTGTTCCCGGCGAAGGCTTCCACGGACTTATGTATATAAAAGAATGACGTTTTCCTCTTTCCCTGTAAATTTCGATGGGCCTTTCCAGGGAAGGCTTTAACAACGTGAGGCACTTCATTTTAAGGATGTTGAATTGATGGCCTCCGGCTTTTGCATCCGAAACCAAGAGATGTCCGAACCTACGCTCGTGAATTAAAATAACCCTTCCAAGTGGATCCCGAATCACAACAGGCTTCCCATCCTTAGCCGCTATTAAATTTTCCACGAACCACTTCTGGGCTGATTTGACCTTGAAGGTATGTATTATTTCATCCAGCAATTGTGGCGATGGCCTAGTTTCAAGGGCCTTCAGCTTCACGATTGATTTCTTCATTTGCCCCATAGCCGGATTTGTTCGCCACCGGAGATATACCAGCAAGGCTTTTCAAGGCCATTGGCATGCCCAAGCCAGCGCAAACCTATGAAATTTCCCCATTCGATGGCTTCATTGGGAAATTCATTTCACCATAGTGGGATAGTGACCCCGGTGCAGGGCCGAAAGGCTGTCACACTTTTGGTTCTCCCCCTACCCCTCCCTCGCCCCCTCGGGCATCTTGAACGGCCTCGCGCGCTCGAAGGCGCGGGCGGCGCGCAGGACGAGGGCGTCCCGGTGCATGGGGCCCACGATCTGGAGCCCGGCGGGGAGGCCCTTCGAGGTGAAGCCGCAGGGGACGGAGCAGGCGGGCTGGCCGGTGAGGTTGAAGGGGTAGGTGAAGGGGGTCCACTTCACCCAGCGGCCGGGCTCGCCCTCCCCGGGCGCCTCCCGGCCCGCCTCGAAGGCGGGGATGGGGAGCATGGGGGTCAAGAGCAGGTCCCAGCCCTGGTGGAAGAGCTTCATCTTGCGCCCGAGGGCCGCGCGCTCGGGGACCGAGGCCCGCACGTAGTCCTCGAGGCGGATGCCGGACCCCATGCGCGCCGCCTCGATGAGGCCGGGGTCCATGAGGGCGTGCTTCTCCCGGGGGATGCCCCCGACGAGGGTGGCCGCGGCGGCGAAGTAGATGGTCCAGAAGATGCGCTCGGCATCGCCCAGCCCCGGGTCGGCCTCCTCGACCCGGGCGCCCAATTCCTCGAAGGCCCAGGCGGCCGAGGCCACTCTCTCAGCCACCTCAGCGTCCACCTCCGCCCCGCCCAGCGAGGGGCTGAAGGCGACCCTGAGCCCCGAGACTCCATCCTCCAGGCCCTCGCGGTAGTCCCGCGCCTCATAGGGGAGGGCGAACCAGTCCCGCGCGTCCGGCCGGGCGAGGGCGTTGAGCATCAGCGCCGCGTCCTCCACGGTGCGGGTCATGGGGCCCGCGTGGGCGAGGGTGTGGTTGGGGTTGGGGGGATGGGTGGGGACGCGACCGAAGCTGGGCTTGAAGCCGAAGACCCCGGTGAAGCCCGCCGGGATGCGGATGGAGCCCCCGGCGTCGGTGCCGAGGTGGAGTGCCCCCATCCCCAGGGCGCAGGCCGCGGCGGCCCCCCCGCTGCTCCCGCCCGGGGTCATGCGGGTGTCCCAGGGGTTGCGGGTGACGCCGGTGAGGGGGGAGTCCGTCACCCCCTTCCAGCCGAGCTCGGGGGTGGTGGTCTTCCCGAGGAGGACGGCCCCGCCCTCGCGCAGGCGGGCGGTGGGAGGCGCGTCCTCCCCGGCCGGCGCCTCGTCCGCCGTCTTGCTCCCGCGCCGGGTGGGCCAGCCCCGGGCGAGCACCAGGTCCTTGATGGTGGCGGGCACCCCGTCCAGGGGCCCGAGGGGCTCCCCGCGCCGCCACCTTTCTTCCGAGGCGCGGGCCGAGGCGAGCGCCCCCTCTTCGTCCACCAGGCAGAAGGCGTTGACCGCCCCGTCCCAGGCCCGGATGCGATCCAGCGCCGCGCGCGCCGCCTCGACGGGGGAGGCCTTGCCCGCCCGGTAGAGGGCGGTCAGCTCCCTCACCGGGAGGCGGTAGAGGTCGGTCATGGCCCTGCCCTCCCCGGCGAGGGGGAAACCGCCTGTCACCCATGTGCCCGGTCTATTCTGGACCCTCACCCTGCGGCGCGTTTTTCCGTAGGGGCGAGGCATGCCTCGCCCCTACGGACAATTCCGACGGGCTGCGCCCCGGCCGGGCGGTTCCGGCGTTCGAATGTTCCCCCGCCTACTTTCCCCGCTTGGCCGGGATGACGGGCAGCAGGATGTGGCTGGCCCGGCCCTTCCCGGCGTGGATCGTGACCTTGCCTCCGAAGACCTCGGGCGGGCGGTCCTGGGGGTCGTCGTGCTTGAAGGGCCCGACCCCGGTGAAGACCTCGCCCAGCGTCCCCAGCCCCTTGGCGCCCCCGCCCGGCCACTCGTAGTCCTTCCCCCGCACGGTCAGGCCGATGCGGTGGCCGGCCGGCACCACGATGGAGGTGACCCACACCTCGACGTCGAGCTCGTAGACCTGCCCGGGCTTGAGGGGCTGCACCTCGTCGTGGGTGTGGTAGGGCCGCCAGGGGAGCGAGAGCTCCTTGTCGAGCTTGCGGTGGGAGGCCCGGAGCCAGCCCTGGGCGATGGGGGTGTGGGGATCGAGCGCCCCCATGAAGGTGATCTCCTTCATGTTCGGGTCGAAGGCCCGCAGGATGAGGAAGAGGTCGGCGTCCCGGGTGGAGGAGGAGACGAAGAGCTTGGCCGCGATGGGGCCGGTGATCTCGGTGTCTTCCTTCAGGGGCGCCGTCAGGAAGGTCACGCCCTCGCCCAGGCCGCCGTAGCTCACCTTCCCCGAGGCGCCCGCCTTGGTGGTCAGGGCCGCGCCGGCCGGGTCGAGGTAGAACTTGGTCCACTTGGTGCGCTTCAAGGGCCACTCGCCCTCGGCGCGCTCGGCGAACTTCTCGCCCGGGTGGCGCACCTGGAGCACCACCTTGGGCTGCTTGTCCCAGCCCGTCTTCTCGCCCTTCAGGAAGTGGCCGAAGAACTTCTTCTGAAGGCTGACCCCGTAGTCGGTGTAGAAGTGGGTCCAGTGCTCGATGCCGTGCATCTCGAGCCACTTCTGCCGGGAGGCCGAGCGCACGAAGCCCTCAATGTTCCCGCGCGGGTGGAGGCCCTGGCCGCCCCAGTTCCCGGCCGAGAGGAGGGGCACCTGGACCTTCGACCAGTCGGGCATGCGGGAGGTCCAGTAGCCGTCCGTGGCGAGGGGGTTGCTCACGCAGTCCGGGTAGAAGTCCCGGCGGCTGGCGCCCAACTGCTCCTCGGTCAGCTCGGCCGGGCCGGCCACCCAGTCCCCGTTCATGCGGCTGCGGTAGCCGCGCGAGCCCTTGCCGTGCTGGACCCGGATGACCTGGGAGGGGAACCAGGTGCGGCCGAAGGTGCACAGGATGCCGCCGTGGTGGCTCAGGTCGCGGTAGTAGTCCGCCGCGCCCTCCCAGATGCAGATGGCCGCGAGGTGGGGGGGCTGGAGCGCCGCCACCTGCCACTGGTTCATGGCGTAGTAGGAGATGCCGTTGAGCCCCACCTTCCCGCTGCTCCAGGGCTGCTTGGCGCCCCACTCGATGCAGTCGTGGAAATCCTT
Source organism: Candidatus Tectomicrobia bacterium (assembly GCA_016192135.1). Taxonomy (NCBI): domain Bacteria; kingdom Pseudomonadati; phylum Candidatus Tectimicrobiota; species Candidatus Tectimicrobiota bacterium. The sequence continues at coordinate 32,823 of JACPUR010000014.1, forward strand.
CGCCTCGCGGGCCGACCAGATGTCCAGCAGCCCCGGCGAGCGGCCCGCCCCGCGCGAATCCACCCGCACCACCGCGTAGCCGTCCGGCACCCACTTCTCGGGGTCCACCACCTCCCAGTTCTGGTACTTGTTCGTGGAGCCCGAGGGCACGTCCGGGTGCTCCTCCGCCATCCGGCGCCACTGGTCGGTGTAGAGGTCCTCGAAGTGGAGCCACTTGCCGTAGGGGCCGTAGGTCATGATGACGGGGTACTTGCCGCCCTTGATCGGCCGGTAGACGTCGGCCCGGAGCACCACCTTGTCGTCCATCTGGATCGGAACGTCCCAGTCGATCCGCATCCCGTCCCGGATCTCGCTCTTCGGATATCCGCCGCTCATGTCGCTCCCGTCCCCCCTGTGTCGGAAAAAGGCGCGGGCCCGCCCCCTGCCCGGGCGGGCGTCACCGTTGGCATGTGGCGCTTCGTGCCGCGAGGCGGCCATTATCCCGCCGGGGAGGGAATGCGGCAAGGGCGGGGGGGCCATCTATCAGATTGGGCGCAATGATGTCGTGCTGAGCGCAGCGAAGCATCTCGGTTTGAATCCAACCGAGATTCTTCGCTCCCTCCGGTCGCTCAGAATGACATCTTTTTTTCCGTATGCTCCTTTTCCTACCCCAGCACCTCCCTTGCGATGAGGGAGCGCTGGATCTGGTTGGTGCCCTCGATGATCTGGAGCTGCTTGGCGTCGCGCATGAAGCGCTCGAGGGGGTGGTCCTTCATGTAGCCCGCGCCGCCCAGGACCTGGATGGCGTCCACCGAGACGCGCATGGCGGCGTCCGAGGCGTAGCACTTGGCGGCCGAGACGTAGCGCACGCACTCCCGGCCGTCCCGGCCCGCGTCCACCATGGCCGCCGCCCGGCGCACGAGGAGCCGCGCCGCCTCGGTCGCGAGGAACATGTCGGCCAGCATGAACTGGATGGCCTGGTGCTCCGCGATGGGCCGGCCGAAGGCCTCGCGCTCCTTCGCGTAATTCGAGGCGTAGTCGAGGCAGCCCTGGGCGAGCCCCACCCCCCGCGCCCCGATGACGGGCCGGGCCTGGTTGAAGCCCCGCATGGCGGCCCGGAAGCCGTTGTGCTCCTCCCCCACCAGGTTCTCCGCCGGGACCCGGCACCCCTCGAGGAGCACCTCGCAGGTGGGGATGCCCCGCATCCCCATCTTGCGCTCCCGGCGCCCGACCCTGAGCCCCGGCGTCCCCTTGGGCGCGATGAGCATGGAGATGCCCCGGCTCCCGGCGCCCGGGTCGGTCTTGGCGGCCACCACGATGAAGTCGGCGTGCGCCGAGCCGGTGCAGAAGGCCTTCTGGCCGTCGATGACGAAGGAGTCCCCGTCGCGCGCGGCGCGGGTGCGGATGTTCGCCACGTCGGAGCCGGCGTGGGGCTCGGTCATGGCGAGGGAGCCGCGCAGCTCCCCGGTGGCCACCCCGCGCAGGTAGCGCTCCTTCTGGGCGGCGCTTCCCGCCACGGCGATGGGCCGGGTGGCGAGGAGGTGGACCGAGAGGAAGAGGGGGCTGTTCGAGCAGACGCGGGCGATCTCCTCGACCGCGACGCAGGTGCCGAGGATGCCCATCCCGCTCCCGCCGTACTCGGGCGGGACGTAGAGGCCGAGGAGGCCCTGGGCCTTGAGGAGCTGGAAGACGTCCTCGGGGTACTCCTCCCTCTCGTCGATCTCGGCGGCGCGGGGGGCGATATGGCGCCCGGCCAGCTCCCGCACCACGCGGCGGAGCATCTCCTGCGGCTCGGTCAGGTGGAAGGGGAGGCCGGCGGTGCCAGGGGAAGTCATGTCGGCGTCTCCCGCCTCGTCGGCAAGGGTTGTCATGCCCTTTTGTAGGGGCGAGGCATGCCTCGCCCCTACGGATTGGAATCGTGGGGCTGTTTCCTCGCCCCTATATCGCCATCCCGCCGTCCACCCGCAGGACGTGGCCGGTGACGTAGCTCGCGTCGTCCGAGGCGAGGAAGACGAAGCCCGCCGCCATCTCCTCGGGCGTGCCCCAGCGGCCGAGCGCGATGCGCTCCAGGTACTTCTGCTCGAAGCGGGGGTCGGTGCGGATGGTCTCGGTCATGGGAGTGACGGCCGCGGGGGAGATGCAGTTCACGGTGATGTTGTAGCGGCCGAGCTCGCGGGCCGCGCTCTTCGTGGCCCCGACGATGCCCATCTTGGCCGAGGAGTAGTTGATCTGCCCGATGGTTCCGCGCAGCCCCGCCCCCGAGGTGACGTTGATGATGCGCCCGCGCTTGAGCGGGATCATCCGCTTGGCGGCGGCGTGGAGGCCGTTCCAGGTGCCCTTCAGGTGAACGGCGATCACCTCGTCCCACTGCTGCTCGGTCATCTTGTGGAGCATGGCGGCGCGCACGATACCCGCGTTGTTCACCATCACGTCCACGGGGGCGTAGGCCTTCTCGCAGGCGTCGAGCACGGCCTCGACCTCGGAGAGCTTGCTCACGTCCGCCCGGTGGAACCGGGCCTCCCCGCCCGCCTCCCGCGCGAGCCGGGCGGTCTCCTCCCCCCCCGCCTCGTTCAGATCCACCGCCACCACCCGGGCGCCCTCGCGGGCGAAGGCCACCACCACCGCGCGGCCTATGCCCTGGGCCGCCCCCGTCACCACCGCGGCTTTCCCCTTGAGACGCATCGGACCTCCCGTGAAGATGGACGAAGAAGACACTCGACGAAAAAGCCCGGGCGAACACGAGGTTCGCCCCTACAGATCAGGCAGTCCGTAGGGGCGATGCTTGTCATCGCCCTCCGTGACGCGGCGCCGGCCGGTCCGCAGGGGCGTATTGCCATGCGCCCCTACAGGGCATCCACGCGCCGCGGGTTCCGTAGGGGCGGCCCCCCGTGGCCGCCCCTCACACGGGGCAGGCACGGGGGCCTGCCCCTACAGGAAATTTTCGCCGGTGACGAAACCGCCGAGGGCGAACACGAGGTTCGCCCCTACAGAATTTGGTGCGTTTCCGCAGGGGCGTATTGCCATGCGCCCCTACGTTCCCATCCGCCCACCCCCCTACTCCATCCACGCCTCGGCGCTACCGGCGGTGACGACCGCCCCCTCCTGGTTCATGGCCTCGATCTCGCACACGGCGAGCGCCCGCCCGCCCGCCTCGCGGACTTCCTTCACCCGCCCCCGGCAGGTGACGCTGTCCCCGAGCCGCACCATCCCCCGGAAGTTCACCTCGATCTTCCGCGTCATCCCCGGGCCGAAGGCGGCCTCGACGAACTGGCCGAGGAAACCCATGGAGAGCATCCCGTGGGCGATGACGCTGGGCAGGCCCCGCGCCCGCGCCGCCCCGTCGTCGAAGTGGATGGGGTTGAAATCCCCGCTCGCCCCCGCGTACCTCACGAGCTGGACGCGTGCGACGGGCGGCTTCGCCAGCTCGGGCAGGGCGTCACCCGCCATGTAACGCATGGGTGCCTCCTGGCAGCGGAATCCAATGTTGTTCAGCGTCCAACGATAAATCCGGGGGCACAGCGCATCCGCGCCCTCCCTCTCCCTTTGGGAGAGGGTTTACGACCCGACGGAGAAGCAGGGGGCGAGGCATGCCTTGCCCCTACGGATGGGGGCGCGAATCCGGGAAAAAGGAACCGCCCCCTACCTCCGCAGCAGCTTGACGGCGATGTTGGCCCCGTTGCCGAGCTGGTAGGCCAGGCACACCCAGAGCAGCGCCAGGTGCTCGAGCTGGCGGGCCGCCGCGAGGGGGCCGCAGTCCACCACCTCGAAGCCCAGGTCCTCCATGAGCCGGCCTACCGTCTTCTTGGCCCCGGCGTCCTCTCCGCAGATGAACATGGAGATGTCCTGGTCCCCGTAGCGGGGGTTCTCCATGTTTGCCGACCCGGTGGTGCTCAGCCCCTTCACCACCTTCGCCCCCTTCGCCCAGGAGGCCACCTGCTCGGCGGCCGAGGTGTCCGGCCCGACCGCGAGGCCCGAGAGGTCGGGCTTCAGCGGATTGGTGCAGTCGATGACGACCTTCCCGGCGAGGCTCCCCGCCGCGGCGAGGGCCTCCTTCGTCCCCGCCCAGGGGGTGGCGAGCACCACCACCTCGCCGTGGGCGGCCGCCTGGGCGATGGTCGCGGCCTTCGCCTTCCCTCCGGAGGCGCCCATCAGTTCCTTGACCTTCGCCGCGCCCGGGTCGCGGGAGCCGAACACCACCTCGTGCCCCATGGCCGCCCAGCGCTTCCCCACCGCCCCGCCGACCTTGCCCGTCCCGATGATCCCGATCTTCATGATGGCAGTCTCCTCATGCGCCGGATGCGCGTCAGGGGTCGAAGCGCCGCAGCGACACCCACTTGCCCCCGCCCGCCCTCGCCCCCGTCCTCGCGTCGGTGAATTCGTAGGTCCGCTCGATGAACACCAGGTCCCCGCTCCGGCCACCCTTCTCGTAGATGTCCGTGACGGTGAACGAGACGTCCAGGACGTCCCCCGCCCGGAGCGGCCGCTCGAACTCGTAGGACTGGGAGGCGTGGAGCCCCACGTCGCCGAAGTCCGCCGGCACGTCGGGGTAGTCCCCCTCGGGCCGGAAGGTGGCCGGGAAGGTGGGGGGCACGATGGGGCTCTCCCCCCGGTAGGCGGGGCTCGGGTCCCCGATCGCCTCGGCGAAGCGGCGGATGGCCCCCGCCTCCACGGCGACCCGGTAGGGGCCGTGCGTCCGCCCCTTGAGGGCCGCGATCCCGGGGGTGATGCGGTTCGGCATGGGGGACTCTCCTCGGCTACGCCGCCCGGACGCGGGCGTCCACGGCCAGGGCGCCGCCTGGGGTCACGATGAGGGGGTTGATGTCCAGCTCGGCCAGCGCCCCCTCCAGCTCGGCCGCCATCTCGGAGAGCCGGGCCAGGACGCGGGCCGCGGCGGGGAGATCCACCGGCGGCCTCCCGCGCACACCCTCAAACAACTTGGCCCCGCGCAGCCCCCACAGCATGGCCGAGGCCTCCTCCTCCCCGAAGGGGGGGAGCCGGCGGGCCGCCTCCCCGAAGACCTCCACGAAGATGCCCCCGATGCCCCCCGTGACGCAAAGGCCGAAGGCCGGGTCGCGCGAGAGCCCGGCCAGGAGCTCCACCCCGCCCTCCGCCATCCGCTGCACGAGGAGTCCCGCGTCCGGGGCCAGGGCGAGGAGGCGCGCCGCCGCTTCCCGGAGGCTCCCCTCGTCGTCCAGGCCGAGGACCACGCCGCCGGCGTCGGTCTTGTGGACGAGGCCTTGGGAGATCGCCTTGAGGGCCACCGGCCCGCCCATTTTCCGCCAGGCGGCGACCGCCCCATCCGCGTCGGTGGCCTCGGCCTGGGCGGGCTGGGGGATGCCGTAGAGGCCGAGCAGGGCGCGGCAGGCGGCGGGCGGAAGCATTCCCTCCGGGCTCCGGGGCGCGCTCCCGATCAGCCGCCGCGCCTCCTTCTGGCGCGACAGGTCGATCTCCGACCCGGGCCTGGCCGCGCGCGCGGCGGCCTCCTCGAAGCCAGCCTGCGCGGCCAGCGCCCGCACCGCCCGGTCGTAGTCCTCGAAGACGGGCACCCCGGCCTTGCGCACGGCCTGGAGCGCCGCCCGGTGGGGCGCCATCCAGCAGCAGGCGAAGGGCTTGGCGCTCTCCTCGAAGAGGCGCTTGAAGTCCCGGCCCACCTGGTCCGCCATGTGGTGGTACACCCCCATCACGAGGACGGCGGCGTCCACCGAGGGATCGTCCCGCACCGCCGCGCCGGCCTCGGCGATGGGGCTCTGGCCGGGCTTGCTCACCATGACCGAGACGAGGTCCACCGGGTTCCGCAGGGCGGCGTATCGCGGGAGGACGGCCTGGAGGCGGGCGCGGGTGGCCTCGGCGAGCGGGGGGAGGGAGAAGCCCTCCTCCACCGCGGCGTCCGCCACCAGGGAGGCCCCGCCCCCCGAGAAGCTCAGGACGCCGAGCCTTCTCCCTCCACCGGCCTTCGCCGGCGAAGGCCGCGGGGCGCGCGGCGCGCGCGAGAGGAAGTGAGCCGTCTCCATGAGCTCCTGGTAGGAGCGGCAGAGGGTGACGCCGCACTGCCGGGCGAAGGCGGTGAAGACACCGTGCGGGGTGGCGAGGGCGGCGGTGTGGCTCATGGCGGCGCGGGCGCCCGCCTCGGTGGCCCCGGACTTGAGCAGCACGATGGGCTTCCCGGCCGCGAGGGCCCGCTCCGCCGCCCGGCGCAGGCCCTGCCCGTCGCGCACCGATTCGAGGTAGCCGCAGATGACGCGGGTATCGGGGTCGTCCACGAAGTGGTCCACGCACTCGGCGAAGTCCACGTCGGCCTCGTTGCCGAGGCTCACCATGGCGCTCAGGCCGGCGCCCGTGTCGTGGAGGTCGGAGATCATGCAGGCGGCGAGCGCCCCGCTGTGGGTGACGAGAGCGATGGGGCCGGGCGAGAGGGTTTCGCCCTCCCGGATGGAGATGGTGAAGGTGGCCATGAGGCGCGAGCGGGTGTGGATGACGCCCATGCAGTTGGGGCCCAGCAGGCGCATCCCCGCGGCGCGGCAGAGGCCGGCCATCTCCTCCTGGAGGCCCGCGCCCCCGGGGCCCGTCTCCCCGAAGCCCGAGGTGAAGACGGCGGCGGCCTTCACCCCGCGCTCCGCGCACTGGCGCAGCGCCGGAAGGACGGCGTCGCGCGGGGCGGCGAAGAGGGCGAGGTCGGGGGCCTCGGGAAGCGAGGCGACGTCGGGGTAGCAGCGCAGGCCCGCGATCTCCGCGCGGTTGGGGTTGATGGGGTAGATGGCGCCCGGGAAGCCGTGCTCCCGCATGAGGCGGATGGGGATGCCGCCCAGGCGCCGGAGATCCGAGGAGGCCCCCACCACGGCCACCGATGCCGGATGGAACAGGGGCGCCAGGCTGTGATTCGCGCTCATGCGGCGGGTCCTAGACGGCCGTGGCGGGCAACTCGCAATTGAGACAAAGGAATCCCAATAACGGGTGACTCTCGATCACTCTCCGGCGAGGTGTCAACACGCGGCGCCTCCGCCGCGGGGCCGGGCGCCTTTCCGGACGGCTCATCGCGCGGCGGCGCTCCCGCGGTTGCAATATTTTCCGGTCGGAATACCCTGGATGGCACATCGGCTATGAATCCATCCGTCGGGGCCCGCTTTCGTCCACACACGTGGAAAGGGATGCCGGCTCTTTCATGGGGAGAGAACACCATGAGACGATCGTTTCTCGCCGCTCTCGTTCTCGCCGCCGGGGTCCTCGCCGCGCCCTCCACCCAGGCGTTCAAGGGAGAGGTCACCATCGCCTTGGCGGACGAGGTGCCCACGATGGACCCCCACATCATCACCAGCGCCATCGGCGTGATGGTCTGGCGCTATCCCTTCGACACCCTGACCTCGGCCGATACGGCCACCGGGAAGGTCGGGCCCTGGCTCGCCGAGAGGTGGGAGCAGATCAGCCCTACCGCTATCAAGTTCTGGCTGCGCAAGGGCGTGAAGTTCTTCGACGGCACGCCCGTCACCTCCGAGGCGGTGAAGTACTCCATCGGCCGCATCATGGACCCGGCGAACAAGAGCCGCTCGGCCCCGGCCTTCAAGGCGTTCGACCGGGTCGAGATCCTCGACGACCACACCTTCATCTGGCACAACAAGGTCCCCGACAACGGCACCCTCAACCGCATGACCGTCCGTCCGGCCATCATGTCGCCGAAAACGAAGGGGTGGGACAAGGCCCGGTTCGCCCGCGAGCCCGCCGGTTCGGGGCCTTACATCCTCCAGTCCTGGACGAAGGGGCAGCGGATGGTTCTGGAGGCAAACCCCGGCTGGTGGGCCAACGACAGATTCCCCCACCGGCCGAAGACCGTCGTCCTCCGCCGGATCCAGGAGGCGTCCACGCGGGTCAAGGCCCTGGCCGTGGGCGAGGTGGACCTCATCACCCAGATTCACCCCCAGTTCATGGACGAGATCAAGGACAACCCCAACGTCGAGATGAAGTCCGTGCCTTCCGTCCGGATCATGTACCTGGGGTTCCACACCCGTCACGGCGGGCCCTTCACGGACCTCAACGTGCGCCTCGCGGTCAACCACGCCATCGACACGGCCAGCATCATCCGGACCCTGCTCCGCGGGCAGGCCGTGCCCATCGGCCAGATGATCCACCAGTGGAACTACTCCGGCTACAACCCGGACAAGAGCTGGTACGGCTACGACCCGGCGAAGGCGAAGGAGTACATGCGGAAGTCCGCCTACCCGGACGGCTTCAAGGCCACCTTGCTCTCCCCCGTCGGACGGTTCCCGGCGGACAAGCAGACCTGCGAGGCGATGACGGGGATGCTCAAGGAGATCAAGATCGACGCGGTCTGCAAGCCGATGACCTTCGCGCTCTTCACGAGGGAGTACCGGGCATACGCGCAGGGCACGAAGAAGGACCCGGCCATGTACTACATGGGCTTCGGGAACAGCTCGGGAGACCCCGGCCTCGCCATGATCAGTACCTCGGCCTGCGGGGGCGGATGGTCGAGCCATTGCTTCAAGGACCTGGACGACGCGATGTACAAGGCCTTGGGCACCCCCGGCTCCGAGGCGCAGCAGGCCGGGTGGGAGCGCGTGACGGACATGATCAAGGCGAAGGCGACCCACAAGATCATGTTCCAGGTCAACGACGTCGTGGCCTTCCAGAAGAAGAGGATCGAATTCCGCCCGCGATACGACGAGATCGTCTATGCCTGGGAGATCGTCATGAAGTGAGAGCGGGGCCGCCCCGGCCCGCCCTCTTCCGCGAACGGCCGGGATTCCCGGTATCCCGCCGCCGCGCGGCTAGTGCATCGGGGAGAAGGGGGCCGGGAGCCAGATCTCCGACTGCTGGGATTTCAGGATGCCCCGGGCGTAGTCGATGGTGCCGGGCGGCCAGCCGGCCTCGTGGGCGCGGCCGCGCACCTCGGCGCGGTGGTTGAGGTCCCGGTAGGGCCAGAAGTGGACGTACTCCCAGGAGCCGTCGGGAGCGGGCTCCGAGAAGAAGAGCGCCACGCAGGGCGAGAGCTTCAGCCGGGGGGGGAGATGCTTCTCCCAGGCGCGGACGGCGTCGTCCATCCTTCCGGGATGGCCCTGGTAGGTGCGGACCTCGTAGACGCCGCCCCAGCTGCCCACGAGCGGGCGGGGAAGAAGGGGGACGGTGCGGTACATCCTGGAGGTGGAGCCCTCCACCTCGCAGCAGTTGGTCAGCGCGCGGCGCACGCGCGCCTGCTGGTCCCCGTCCTCGTGCGCCCAGACCAGCATCGCCCGGTTGAGGAGGCCGATGTCGGCCTGGAAGAGGCCGAGGAGCGAGGCCCCCAGGTCGTGCTTCCGGAAGACCCGCGCGAACTCTTTCGCGTACTCCCCCCACCCCCGGGGCGCCAAACGCACGATTTCGATCTCATAGATCATGCGGAATTTCTCCACACAGAGGCCGCCGGATTATCCGACGCCATTCTCCAAAGACGCAACCGAGAGTGGGAGGTACGCGCAATCCATTGATAAGCATGAGAGTACGGGCCAAGGCCGCCGTGGCCCAAATTTCCTCCCAGGCGGGGCTTGACTTTGATTTTGCCAAACCACACAGTGCCGGGAATCTCTAGATTGATCATCCTTTCTCAATACAGAGACAAAGCAGAAGAGAAGCAGAGGCCCCAAATGGACCACACGCCCTCCGCCATCCGGCATGCCCTCGACACCATCGAGGCCTTCCAGTTCGGGCCCAAGGAATTCAGCGCGCGCGAGCTCCATGAGATGCTCCACATCCCGCGCGCGACGCAGTACCGCGTCCTGCGGGTGCTGGAGGAGCGCGGCTACCTGCGCCGCGACCCCCAGAGCGGCCGCTACCGCATGGGCTTCAAGATCCTCCAGCTCGCCGCCCTCGCCCAGGATCAGATGGAGCTCGTGCGCATCGCCCAGGACGTGCTCCACCGCATGTGGATCGAGTCGCGGGAGACGGCCCAGCTCGCGGTCGTGGACGGCCTCGAAACGGTCTACCTCCGGGTGCTGGAGAGCCCCGTGCCCCACCGGTTCGTGCTGCGGCCGGGCGTGCGGGCGCCCATCCACTGCACCTCCCCCGGCCTCGCCATCCTCGCCCACTCCCCGAAGGAGAAGGTGGAGGAGGTGCTCCGCGCCGGGCTCAAGCGCTTCACCGACAAGACCATCACCGCCCCGGAGGCGCTTCTCGCCCGGCTGGAGCAGATCCGCCGCGAGGGCGTGGCCATCAACCGGGGCGAGTGGCGGGAGAGCGGCGGAGGGATCTCGGCCCCCGCCTTCGATTTCACGGGCGAGGCGGTGGCCGCCATCGGGCTCTCGGGGCCGAACGACCGGCTCACGGAGGACCGGGTGCCGGCCATCGCGGAGGCCGTCCGGCGAGGGGCCGCCGAGCTGTCCAGGCTCCTGGGGGGAGCACCATCACCGCCGCTTGGGGCGGAGAGTGGCGTATCGGTCAACGGGGGAACCCGCGGTCATCCAAAGGAGAAGAGCAATGGAGTACAAAAGCGCGTCCGAAGCCAAGGAGTACTGTAAGGCCCACATGAAGGGCGTGTGGGCCGCCCTCTGCACTCCGTTCACCCCCTCGGGCGAGCTGGACGAGGAGGGCCTCCGCCGCAACGTCCGCCGCTGCATCGACGACCTCAAGATCGACGGCTTCTTCTGCAACGGCCTCATGGGCGAATTCTGGTCGCTCTCCCCGCAGGAGCGCAAGCGCGCCCAGCACATCGTCTGCGAGGAGAGCCGGGGCAATGCCCAGACCATCCCGCACACGGCCCACATCAACATCTCCGAGGCGGTCGAGCTCACCCACCACGCCGAGGAAGTGGGCGGCGACTACGTGATCATGATCAACCCGGTCTACGGCGCGCACGACGACGACGAGATCTTCCTCTACTTCCAGACCATCGCCAAGCAGACCGAGATGGGCATCGCCCTCTTCAACCAGCCCAAGTCGGGCACGACCCTCAGCCCCGCGCTCGTCGAGCGGCTGACCGACATCCCCAACATCTGCTGCATCAAGAACGCGGTCAACAGCATGGACCACATGGCCGAGGTCCGGCGCCGGGTGGGCGACAAGATCGTGGTCTGCGACCCCAGCGACGAGAACATGCTGGTCGGCATGGCGCACTTCGGGATGCAGGTCCACATGTCCTCGCCCGCGCCGTTCCTGTACCAGGTCCCCGGCTACACCCCGATGAAGGACATGTACGACGCGATCCAGAAGGGCGACATGGTCAAGGCCTGGAAGCTCCACTATGAGCTCGAGCCCCTGCGCCAGGTGCGGAAGAAGTACTTCACCTCGGGCCCGAACGGCCGGACGACGGCCTACCTGAAGGAGTGGAGCAAGCTCCTCGGCATGGCCGCCGGCGAGCCGCGCCCGCCCATCGTCCCCCTGACGGACAAGGAGCGGAAGCAGTTCCGGGACGATCTGACCAAGACCGGGATTCTCGACAAGGTGAAGGCCTAGGCTTCATTCCCGCGTCCATGCGCCCTCGGGGGTGGCCCGGCCGCCCCCGAGGGCGGAACTCTCGAACTCATCAGCGGTGGGAAGGCCGGTGCGGCGGCCCATGCGCCGCCATGCGGTCATCCAGGATTACTGGAGGAAAAAATCCCATGATGCATATTCTCGCCGCTGCCCTCGCAGTTCTCGCCCTCGCCCTTGGACCCGCGGCCGGCGCCCAGGCCGCGAAGCGGGGCGGCACCCTCCGGATCGCGACCGAGGGAGAAGCGTTCGATCTCAACCCCATCGGGATCAGCGGCGCCCTGAAGGTCTACCGGGAGATCATGGGCGGCGCCCTTCTCCGCCTCGACGAGAACTTCAACCCCATCGGCGACCTGGCGAAGAGCTGGGAGATCTCCGACGAAGGGCGCATCGTCACCTTCAAGCTCCACCCCGGGGGCACCTACCACGACGGCGCCCCGCTCGACGCCGAATCGGTCAAGTGGAACCTCGACCTCGTCAACAAGACGGTCCCGAAGTGGGTCGAGGAGATGAAGAAAAAGAACCCCAAGTACAAGTGGCAAAATCTCTTCGTCAACTATCTCTACCACATCGACAAGGTGGAGGTGGTGGACAAGTACACCCTCCGCGTCCACCAGAAGGACCTGGGTAAGGGCCAGCTCTTCGACGCCATGACGGGCACCCTGGGACGCTTCGTCCTCGTCTCGCCCAAGGCCTACGACACCGACATCGAGTCCTTCCGCCGCCGCCCCGTCCTGAGCGGCCCCTACAAGTTCGTGGAGTGGAAGCGCAACCAGCACCTCTTCGCCGAGCGCCACAGGGGCTTCTACCGCAAGGGCCAGCCCTACCTCGACCGGCTCGAGTTCTACTTCATCCCCGACGCGAACCAGCGGATGAACGCCCTCCTCTCGGGCCAGATCGACGTCATCAACAACCTGCCCCTCTCCCTCTACGAGACGATGAAGAAGGCGCCCGGCGTCGTCGTCCACCGGGGGCGGGCCACCATCAACTACGCCTTCCCCTTCAACAACCAGATGGAGCCCTGGAAGGACCTCCGGGTGCGCAAGGCCGTCTCCTGCTACGCCGTGGACCGGGCCCAGATCGTGAAGACCGCCCTGCGGGGGCTCGGCAAGCCCTGGGTGACCTTCGCGCCCGGCGGGGCCGTGGACGCGCTCGACCTCACGGCCGAGTGCCCCTACGACCCCGAGAAGGCCAAGAAGCTCCTGGCCGAGGCGGGCTACGGCCCGGGCAAGCCCCTCAAGATCACCATGACGACCAACAACTCCGACCCGGCCCACATCGAGGTGTCCCAGGCGCTCAAGCTCCAGTTCGCCAAGAGCAACATCGACATGGAAGTCAAGATCGTGGACTACGCCACCTGGAACCGCGGCTTCGTGGGCCAGCACAAGATCCAGCTCACGCTCCAGAACACGCTCTCCTCCCGCAGCGTGAACAGCAACTCCCACGTCGTCTACTCGAAGGCGGGGAACGACTACTACCAAGTCAAGGACCCCAAGCTGGACGAGCTGCTGGACGCCTGGCGCTCGACCATCGACCCGCGCAAGCAGCTCGAGGCCAGCCACGCGATCCAGCGCTACGTCCTGGACCAGGCGTATTACCCCAACCTCGCCACCTTCTCGTTCCTGGAGGTCACGCGGGACTACGTGAAGGGATTCAAGTACCTGGGCAAGCTGATGTTCGACTACAGCGAGGTCTGGCTGGACAAATAGCCGCCTGAACCGCGGCGCGCACCGGAAGGATGGAGCCGACATGAAAGCCCGCCTGGCATTGATCGCCGCCGCCCTGCTGCTGCTCGGCGCCGCGCCCGGCGCCCACGCCGCCAAGCGCGGCGGGACCCTGCGCGTGGCCATGGAGGGGGACACCACCGACCTCGACGTCGTCAAGGTCGGCTGGCCCCTCAAGGTGTACCGGGAGAGCCTCGGCACCGGCCTCATGTCCGTGAACGAGAACTTCGAGTTCACGGGAGACTTGGCGCGGAGCTGGGAGCTCTCCGACGAAGGGCGGGTCCTCACCCTGAGGCTCCACCCCGGCGGGACCTACCACGACGGGGCCCCGCTCGACGCCGAGTCGGTGAAGTGGAACTTCGGCCTCGTCACGGGCGAGGTGGTGCCGAAGTGGCTGCAGGAGGCCCGGAAGAAGAACCCGAAGGCGCAGATACCCAACAGCTTCAAGGCCTACCTGAGCCACGTCCAGAAGGTGGAGGTGGTGGACAAGTACACCCTCCGCATCCACCAGAAGGACATCGGCAAGGCCCAGACCTTCGAGGCCCTGGCCGCCACCTTCACCCGGTTCGTGCTCGTCTCGCCCAAGGCCTACGACATGGACATCGAGAAGTTCAGCCGGTCGCCGGTCCTGAGCGGTCCCTTCAAGTTCGTGGAGTGGAAGCGCAACCAGCACCTCTTCGCCGAGCGCCACAAGGGCTACTTCGACAAGAACCTGCCCTACGTGGACCGGATCGAGTTCTACTTCATGCCCGACGCCAACCAGCGGATGAACGCCCTGACCTCCGGGCAGATCGACATCATCAACAACCTGCCCCTGTCCCTCTACGAGACGGCCAAGAAGGCGCCCGGCGTCCGGACCTACCTCGGCCGGACCACCACCAACTACGCCTTCCCCTACAACGTGCAGCTTCCGATGTGGAAGGACATCCGCGTCCGGAAGGCCATCTCGTGCTACGGGGTGGACCGGGCCGGGATCGCCAAGACCGCCCTGCGCGGCCTCGGGCAGCCCTGGAACAGCGTCTCCCCCCCCGGGGCCGTCGACGCCCTCGACCTCACCAAGGAGTGCCCCTACGATCCGGAGAAGGCCAGGAAGCTCCTCGCCGAGGCGGGCTACGGGCCGGCCAAGCCCTTCAAGTTCACCATGACCACCAACAACTCCGATCCGGCCCACCTCGAGGTGGCCCAGGCGCTGAAGTCCCAGTTCGCCCGGATCGGGGCGGACATGGACATCCGGGTGGTGGACTACGCCACCTGGAACCGCGCCTTCGTGGTCCAGCGCAGGCTGGAGATCACCCTTCAAAACACGCTCTCCTCGCTGACCGTGAACACCAATTCCCACGTCTTCTACTCGAAGTCGGGGCTCGACTACTACAACATCAAGGACCCCAAGCTGGACGGCCTCGTGGAGGCCTGGCGCTCCACCATCGACCCGCGCCGGCAGATCGAGGCCAGCCACCGCATCCAGCGGTACATGGCCGAGATGGCCTACTACCCGGCCATCGCCGGGTTCCCGTTCATCCAGGCGTCGCGGGCGGACGTGAAGGGCTTCCACTACCTGGGCAAGCTGATGAACGACTTCCGCGGGGTGTGGCTGGACAGGTAAGAGCCTTTTTGAGAAAAATGACCATTCGAAAAGCGGCCATCATCCGGCCGGCGGCCGCCCCGCGGCGCCGGGCGCACCGCGATCCTGACGCTGGATCCTGACAATGCAGGCCCAAACCATGGGAGGCACACCATCATGATGTGGACGCGGACCGCGGCCGTCATGGCCGCCCTGGCCCTCGTCCTGGCCCCCGCGGCCGGGGCGGAGGCCGCCAAGCGCGGCGGCACGCTGCGCATCGGAATCGAGGGCGAGGCGCCGGACCTGAACGTCATCGGCATCAACTTCGCCCGCAAGGTGTACCGCGAGGCGATGGGCAACGGCCTGGTCCGCCTCGACGAGAACTTCGAGGTCGTGGGAGACGCGGCCAAGGAGTGGGAGGTCTCCGAGGACGGGCGCATCATCACCTTCAAGCTCCATCCCGGGGGCACCTACCACGACGGCGCCCCGCTCGACGCCGCGTCCGTCAAGTGGAACCTCGACCTCATCAACAAGACGGCCCCGAAGTGGGCCGAGGAGATGAAGAAGAAGAACCCCAAGTACAAGTGGCGCAACATCTGGGTGGGCTATCTCTTCCACATCGACCAGGTGGATGTCATCGACAAGTACACCGTCCGGGTCCGCCAGAAGGACCTGGGCAAGGCGCAGACCTTCGACGCCATGTCGAGCGCCTTCTCCCGCTTCGTGCTCGTCTCGCCCAAGGCCTACGACACGGACCTCGAGAAGTTCCGCCTCCACCCGGTCCTGAGCGGTCCCTTCAAGTTCGTGGAGTGGAAGCGCAACCAGCACCTCTTCGCCGAGCGCCACAAGGGCTACTTCGACAAGAACCTGCCCTACGTGGACCGGATCGAGTTCTACTTCATGCCGGACGCCAACCAGCGGATGAACGCCCTGGCCGCCGGGCAGATCGACATCATCAACAACCTGCCCCTCCCGCTCTACGAGACGGCGAAGAAGACCGAGGGGGTGAAGGTGCTGGTAGGCCCCAACACCATCAACTACGCCGTGCCCATCAACGGCCAGATGGACCCGTGGAAGGACGTGCGCGTCCGCCGGGCCCTCGGCTGCTACGGCATCGACCGGGCCCAGATCGTGAGGACCGCTCTGCGGGGGCTCGGCAAGCCCTGGGCGAGCTACTCCCCCGCCGGCGCCAAGGACGCCCTGGACCTCACGAAGGAGTGCCCCCACGACCCCGCCAAGGCGAAGAAGCTCCTCGCCGAGGCGGGCTACGGGCCGGGCAAGCCGCTCAAGATCACCCTGACCACCAACAACTCCGACCCGGCCCACCTCGAGGTGTCCCAGGCGCTCAAGTCCCAGTTTGGCCAGCTCGGGGTCGACATGGAGATCCGCGTGGTGGACTACGCCACCTGGAACCGCGCCTTCGTCGCCCAGCGCCGGCTCCAGCTCACGCTGCAGAACACCCTCTCCTCCCGGACGGTGAACAGCAACTCGCACACCATCCACTCCAAGTCGGGGATCGACTATTACAACATCAAGGATCCCAAGGTGGACGCCTTCCTCGACGAGTGGCGCTCCAACATCGACCCCCGCAAGCAGCTCGAGGCCAGCCACAAGCTCCAGCGCTACATGGTGGAGCAGGGGTACTACCCCAACATCGCCAGCTTCGGCCTCCTGCAGGCGGCGCGGGACTACGTGAAAGGATTCACGAATCTTGGTAAGCTCATGCTCGACTACAGGGCCGTCTGGCTGGACAAGTAACATGAGGTTCGGAGGACGATGCGGTCATACATCATCCGGCGCCTGCTGCTGCTGATCCCGACCCTGCTCGGGATCACCATGGTGATTTTCCTGGCGATCCAGTCGATCCCGGGCGACCCAATCGAGGCCTACCTCGGCCAGTACTATGAGGAGGAGCTCGCGGCCTCGCTCCGCAGGCAGTACGGCCTGGACAAGCCCGTCTACGTCCAATACGTGCTTTGGCTCGGCCGGCTGGCCCGGGGGGACTGGGGCAAGGAGGTCCTCTCGGGCCTGCCGGTCCTGGAGCAGATACTCGAGCGCCTGCCCATCAGCCTCGAGCTCATCTTCGGCGCCATGATCGTGGCTCTCATGGTGGCCCTGCCGGCGGGCATCATCTCGGCCACCCGGCCCTACACGGCCAGCGACTACACCGCCATGACCAGCTCCATGGTGGGCATCTCGGTGCCGGAGTTCTTCGGGGGCATCCTCCTGGTGCTCCTGTTCTCGCTGGGGCTGGGCATCCTGCCTGTCCAGGGCTACAAGCCCTGGTCGCAGGGGGCCGCCGAGCACGTCACGCACATGGTCCTGCCGGTGCTCACCCTGGGCCTCACCCGGGGCGCGCTGCTCACCCGCATGGTGCGCGGCTGCATGCTGGAGGTCGTGGGCCTGGACTACGTCAAGACGGCCCGGGCCAAGGGTTCGCCCGAGTTCCTGGTCATCTGCAAGCACGCCCTGAAGAACGCCCTCATCCCGGTGGTCACGGTGATGGGGCTCCAGGTCGGCTTCCTGGTGGGCGGCTCCATCGTGGTCGAGACCATCTTCTCCGTGCCCGGGCTCGGGCAGTACGGCATCAACGCCATCGCCAGCCGGGACTACCCTGCCGTGATGGGCTTCATTCTGGTATCATCGTCCATCTTCGTCCTGGCGAACCTGACGGTGGACCTGGTATACGCGTTCCTGGATCCGAGGATTCGTTATGAGAACTGAACCCGCCCGCCAGGGCGCCCTGGCCGGGAACGGCCGCGCCGGCGCCCAGCTCGGGGAGATGGGAGGGCGCCCGGCAGGCCTCCCGGGGCCGGAGGAGCCCGGCTACGAGTCCATGCTGCTGATGATCTGGCGCAACCTGTGCCGGAGCAAGACCGCCATTGCCGGCCTCGTCGTCGTCGTCGGCCTCGTCCTGACCGCCCTGACGGCCGACTTCATCGCCCCCTACTCCTTCGAGAACCCGGCCGCGGGCAGCCTGCAACCGCCCTCCCTGAGGCATCCCTTCGGCACCGACCCCCTCGGCCGCGACATCCTGACCCGGGTGATCTACGGCACCCGGGTGGCCCTGTTCGTGGGCCTGGGCTCCATCAGCCTCGCGGTGCTGTTCGGCATCCCGCTCGGGATCAGCTCGGGCTACTACGGCGGCTGGATCGACCTGCTCGTCATGCGCCTGATGGACTTGATCCTGGCCTTTCCCACCTTCCTCCTGGCCATCGTGATCATGGTCATCCTGGGCCCCAGCACGAAGAACGTGGTGCTGGCCCTGGCCATCGTGCGCATCCCCATCTTCGCGCGCGTCATCCGGGGGAGCGTCCTCACCGTGAAAGAGCTCGACTACGTCTCCGGCGCCCGGAGCATCTCCGCCTCCGACGTCCGGCTCCTCTTCCGGCACATCCTGCCCAACTGCCTCGCCCCCATCATCGTCACGGCCACCGTGTCCATCGCCTTCGCCATCCTGGTGGAGGCCAACCTCTCGTTCCTCGGCCTGGGCACCCAGCCCCCGACGCCCTCCTGGGGCTTCGACCTGAAGCAGAACATGACCTCCCTCTCCGAGCGGCCGTTCATCGTCGTCGCGCCGGGGCTGGCGATCATGTTCACGGTCCTGGGCTTCAACCTCTTCGGCGACGGCCTGCGGGACGCCCTCGACCCCCGCACCCGCAACTGAGCCTCGCGGTCCGGCCTCTCCGGACCGGGGAAGCGCGCATGGAATTCCGGCTCACCGAACGCCAGCTCGCGCTCCAGGGGATGGCCCGGGAGTTCGCCCGCAGGGAGATCCGCCCGGTCGCCCGCGAGCTCGACCGGCGCCCCGACCCCAAGGACCGCAGCCCCGTCGAGGTCCTGGACAAGGCGAGCCGCCTCGGCCTGAGGACGCTGGGCCTGGCCGAGGAGTGGGGCGGCGGCGGGGCCGACATGGTGACGCTGTGCATCGTGGGGGAGGAGCTCGGCTGGGGCGACCTCGGCACGAGCGTCATCCTGGAGCAGGACTGGAAGCTCTCCCGCGTCTTCGAGACCCTGATGACGGAGGAGCAGAAGGGGCGCTTCCTCCGGGCCTTCGCCGGGGACCACCGCTACCACTTCAGCATCGCCGGCACCGAGCCCGACTCGGGCTCGGACAACCTCATCCCCGTCGACGCCCCGGGCGCCGGGATGCACACCTCCGCCGTCCGCAAGGGCGCGGGCTGGGTGATCAACGGCATGAAGCACTTCATCTTCAACGCCGGCCTCTCCAAGCTCTACATGGTGAACACCCGCACCGACCCCTCGGCCGGCATCACCAAGGGGACGACCTTCTTCCTCCTGACCCCGGACATGGAGGGCTTCTCCTACGGCCGCTACCACGACAAGCTGGGCATGCGCCTGGGCCCCAACCGCGAGCTCGTCTTCCGCGACCTCCAGGCGCCGGACGGGAACCGCCTGGGCGAGGTGAACGGCGCCTACCAGGCCCGCCGCAAGGTGCGCGGCTCGAACATCGAGGCGGTGGGTCCCTGCCTCGGCGTGGCCCGCGCCGCCTACGAGGACGCCCTGGAGTACGCCCGCAACCGCGTCCAGGGGGGCAGGCCCATCATCGGGCACCAGGCGGTCGGGTTCCTGCTCTGCGACTGCTTCGTCCAGCTCGAGGCCGCCCGGCGGCTCCTCCACTACGCCGCCTGGACGGCCGAGGACCCCGCCATCTACGACCCCAAGATGGCCTTCATGACCAAGGCCTACATGGGGGAGACCTGCTTCGACGTGGTCCGCAAGGCGCTCGAGGTCTGGGGCGGCATGGGCTACATGACCGAGGCCCCCATGGAGAAGTACCTCCGGGACGTGACCGCCTTCCTCCACTCCGAGGCCACGAACCAGGTCATGCGCGTCCGCTCCATGCCGTTCCTATAAGCCCCTGCCGGCGGCCCCCGCCGGCGCGTCCTTATCCCCGCTCCACCGCGAGAGAAGACCATGCGAGCCATGCGGATCCACGCCTACAGCGACACCCTCGGCGAGCCCCTGCGCCTGGACGAGGTCCCCGTCCCCGAGCCGGGGCCGGGCGAGCTCCTCGTCCGGGTGAAGGCCGCCGGGGTGAACCCCATCGACCTCTCCATCCGCCGGGGGCTGCCGAACTACGTGGCCGGCCTCAGGCTCCCCCACTTGCTGGGGAGCGAGTGCGCGGGCGAAGTGGCGGCCCTGGGCAAGGGCGTCCAGGGCTTCAAGGAGGGCGACCGGGTGTTCGCCTACTGCCCCAGGCGGGAGGCCTACGCCGACTACACCCTCATGGAGGCGCGCTCCGCCGCCCGGCTGCCCGGCTCCATCTCCTTCTCCGACGGGGCCGCCCTCCCGGTGGCCTTCCAGACGGCCTGGCACGCCCTCGTCCTCCAGGCCCAGGCCGGGCCCGGCGAGGCCGTGCTGGTCCAGGGCGGGGCCGGGGGCGTGGGGATCGCCTCCATCCAGCTCGCCCGGGCGCTGGGCTGCCGGGTGCTCACCACCGTCAGCTCGGAGGAGAAGGCCGCCTTCTGCCGCACCCACGGGGCCCACGAGACCATCAACTACAAGAAAGAGGACTTCGCCGCCCGCTGCCGGGAGCTGACCGGGGGCCGGGGCGCGGACGTCATCGTGGAGCTGGCCGCCTGCGACAACCTCGACAAGGACCTGGACGCCATCCCGGCCGGGGGCCGGGTCGTCCTGGTGGGGATGGGGACCGGAAAGGGCCCCATGACCACCTTCCGCGTCTCGGGGGTGATGGGGAAGAACGCCCGCGTCCTCGGCATCGCGGCCCGGAACCTCGAGCCCCACATCCCCGAGGTGAACCGCCGCCTGGACGCCCTGTGGGAGAAGAGCGGCTTCCGGGTGCCCGTGGACCAGGAGATGCCCCTCGCGAAGGCGAACGAGTGCCACGAGCTCTTGCGGAGCGGGCGCTTCCTGGGCAAGCTGGTCCTCGTCCCCTGACCGAATTCATCGAGGAGGAAGGCTTCATGGCCGAACGGCTGGGCTACATCGGCTTGGGCAAGATGGGGCTGGCGCTCTCCCGGGCGCTCATTAAGGACGGCCACGCCGTCTCGGGCTACGACACCGACCCCGCGCGCTTGAAGCTCCTGAAGGAAGCGGGCGGCACCCCCTGCGCCTCGGCCAAGGAGGTGGCCGAGCGCTCCGACGTCACCTTCTCCATCCTCCTCAAGCCCGAGCACATCGAGGGGAACCTCTTCGGCCCGAACAGCCTCACCGAGGCGAAGAAGAAGGGCCTCATCCACGTCGAGATGAGCACCATGTACCCGAGCTGGCAGGCCGAGCTCGCGAAGAAGCTCGAGGCCCACGGCGTCGAGATGCTCGACGCCCCCATCTCGGGCTCCCACCCCAAGGTGGACGACCGCACCATCTCCATCATGGTCGGGGGAAAGCGCGAGGTCTTCGACCGCGTCCATCCCATCCTCAAGCCCCTGGCCTCGGGGGTGGACTACACCGGGCCGAGCGGCACCGGGGCCACCATGAAGGTGGTGACAAACCTCTACGTGAATTCTTCCGTCGCCCTCCTGTGCGAGATGATCCTCCTGGGGGAGCGCTGCGGCCTCTCCCACGAGACCATGATGACCTGCCTGCGCAAGGGCTCGGTCCGGGGCGCCATGCTCGAACAGACCGCCCCCCGCATCATGGGGCGCGACTTCGCCCCGCGCGGCGCCGTCGAGATCTTCGTCAAGGACATGGGCATGGCCGTCAAGCTCGCCAAGGAGAAGGGCTTCGACCTCCAGGTGGTGAAGGCGGCCCGCGAGATGTTCCAGCGCGCCGAGGCCGCCGGCTGGGCCAAGGACGACGCCACCCGGGTGCTGGAGGTGTACGAGGGGAAGGACAGGAAGGGGTAGGGGCGAGGCATGCCTCGCCCAGATCAGGCGGCATGGCAGGGTTTGGTTGTAGGGGCGGTTCGCGAACCGCCCCTGCGGATGAACGGCACCGAAGGCGAAACGCCGCGATTATCCGATCCCATCCCACAGGAGGCCCATCCCGTGCCGGACGCCCAGGAACGCATCCTCGCCCGCGTGAGCCGCGACTCCGTCGTCGGGATGACCCGCGAGCTGGTGCGCCGGCCGAGCGTGAACCCGCCCGGGGACTATGCCGCGGTCGCCGACGAGGCCGAGCGGCTGATGCGCGAGGTGGGGCTCGTGGACATCCGGCGCTCGATCGGGGAGCCCGGCCGCCCGAACATCGTCGGCCGCCTGCCCGGCGCGGGCGGGGGGCCCGCCTTCTGCCTCTCCTCCCACATGGACGTGGTGGACCCGGGCGACCTCTCGGCCTGGAAGTACCCTCCCTTCGAGGCCCGGGTGGAGGAGGGCATCCTCTGGGGCCGGGGCACGGCCGACTCCAAGGGCATGCTCGCCGGGATGCTGGAAGCGATCCGCGCCATCCGCGCCTCCGGTGTCCGGCTCAAGGGGGACCTCTGGTTCGTGGCCGCCGTGGACGACGAGACCGCCGGGCGCTACGGCCTGCGCTACCCCTTCGAGAAGGGCCTCGTGCCCGCCCGGGCCGCCATCCTGGGCGAGGCCACCAACTTCGACGTCCCCCACGTCTTCAAGGGGCGCATCTGGTTCGAGCTCGACGTCATCGGCAAGGCCAGCCACGGCGCCTTCCCGGAGGACGGGGTGAACGCCATCGAGAAGGCCGGCGACGTCATCCGGGCGGTGAAGGGCATCGCCCTCCCCGGCCACCCGCGCCTCGGGAAGGACACCGTGAGCGTGGGCACCATCCGGGGGGGCAAGGTGGTGAACGTGGGGGCCGAGCTCTGCACCCCCGCCTTCGACATCCGCTGGTGGCCCCCCCTCACCAGCCGGGACATCCGGGACAAGGTGAAGGAGGCGGCCGAGAGCGCCGCCCGCGCGGGCGGCTTCCGCGTCTCCGATCTCCGGGCGAGCGAGGAGCGCGACCCCCTGGAGTTCTCCGAGGGCTCCGGCCTCGTCCGCGCCGTGCGCGCCGCCTGCAAGACGGTGCGCGGCAAGGAGGCCGGCCTCATCGGCTGGTACTCGAGCGGGGAGATCTTCCACATGCACCGGAACGGCAACATCGAGGCCGGCGCCCTCTTCGGCCCCGGCGAGCCCTGGCAGGCCCACGCCATCGACGAGCACATCACCCTCCAGGATTTGGAGGACGGGGCCAAGGTCTACGCGCTAATTGCGCTGGAGATGTGCGGGGGGGAGGGGTAGAACTCCGAGCGACGCAAAACGGCCCGGTTTTTCGGCCCTTTCTATGACTGCGTTGGAGGATTTTGGCGAGCTTCAAATTGCTGGCGCGAATTGCGAACTAGGTTGGCAACCAAATTTCCCTGAGTGCCAAATATCTGGAATAGCCGGTTGCCAGTAACAAAACTTTGTTCTCGTTGAGCCCATTGATTCAAGGCACCGGTAATTAGCATTACATCGGCAGCACTTAAGTCAAGTAATTGGCGAACAAAACGATGATATAGACTTCCTTCCTGATATTCATTTTCTGATGGCAAATCTCCTTGTGCAAAAAAATTGGCGCACGATGCATAATAATAAACAGCCAAATACATTGAGAGGGCCGATTCCCGTAGAATATTTCTGTCCACTTCATTTTGAAGTAAAGGGACATTATGGCCGCGAATAATCTCGCCGGTAACAACTCTATTTGGTTGTTCTGGTTCGATTAGCCCATTTCGCTGTGAAGCGGCTAGCTCTCGCATTAGCGGGCCTAGCTGGCTCATTATTTCCGCCATGGTTTCTGGTGGTCGCGTTTGTTGCCCTATTATCCCGGTCAGTTCCCTTAATTGCTGTCGAGATATATCTGCCAAAGTTTTGGTCTGCGATCTAATACCCTCCAAGGCTACGGAGGCCTCACGTTCACCTTTTTGCCCGAAGTAAAAGAAGGCAACGCTTAAAGCAATAGCTACGACCCCAAGTAATACTGACACAATACCCGCCACAAGGCCACTGATTGACAACCAATCCAAGGGGATAGTCTGAACAGGCATTGTAATCTCCTACGATGGGCGTTAAAAAACGGACTGTATAATTAGCTTAGGGCAAATAGAAAATTGAAGAAATCCCCCTCCCTCTTGCGGGCGCTGGAGCGGGAACTGGGGAGGCCGCAATGACCCCGAAACTCCACAAGAGCCCGGACAACCTCTTCGCGGACCTGGGAAGGCCCGACGCGGAGGAGGCCTACCTGCGGGCGCGGCTCCTCGGCCAGATTCTCGCCGCCGTGGAGCGGATGGGGCTGACGCAGGGGGACCTGGCCCGGCTGCTCGGCATCAAGCAGCCCGAGGCGTCCAACCTCATGCGCGGCAAGCTCTCGCGCTTCTCGCTGGAGCGGCTCGTGGCGTACCTGCTCGCCCTGGGCGGGGACGTGGAGGTCGCCGTGCGCTGGAAGAAAGGGAGGGCGTGCGGGAAACCGGGCGTTCTCCGCTTCGCGGAGCGGCGGGCTAGCCTGTCCGGAAAACTCTCCGACATTTGACAGTGATTGGTTGGTCTGCCTACCGGATGGAAGGTGTCATTCCGAGGGAGCGTAGTGACCGAGGAATCTACGGGGGCGGCGACTCACGAAGATTCCTCGCTGCGCTCGGAATGACATCGGAACCGCCAAACTTACCCACTACCTAAAAATTTTCCGGGATGATTCCCTGGAGCCGACGAGGGGACTCGAACCCCTGACCTGCTGATTACGAATCAGCTGCTCTACCGGCTGAGCTACGTCGGCCCGAGGCGCGCCGCAGGGGGGGAATTGACCACAGGGGCGGAGGGCGCGTCAAGGCCCACCCGCCGGTTCCCCCCGCCGCTCCCCGGGACTATCCTACGCCAGAACCATGCCCTCATCCCCCGGTCCCGGGCGGGCCGCCCGGGGCCGGAGCCGCCTCGGGAGAACGCGATGCGCCTCAGCGTGGCCAGCAACTACGACCCCCGGCTGGTGGAGGGGCTCGCCGGGTACCCGGTGGAGGAGGTGTACGGGAAGCTCCCGGCGGACTGCCTGGGGGGCGGGCGGGCGAGCTACATGCTGGGGCCGCTCTCCCGGCGGCGGCTGGCGGAGCACGCGGCGCACGTGCGGCGGGCGGGGATGCGCTTCAACTACCTCCTGAACGCGGCCTGCTGGGACAACCGGGAGACCACCCGCCGGGGGCAGCGGGAGCTGCGGGGGCTGCTCGACTGGATCGTCTCCATCGGGGCGGGGGCGGTGACGGTCTCCATCCCCTCCATCCTGGCCCTGATCAAGCGGAGCTACCCGGCCCTCCACACGCGGGTGAGCGTGTTCGCGTGCGTGGACAGCGTGCAGAAGGCGCGCTACTGGGAGGACGCGGGGGCGGACTGCATCTGCCTGGACAGCCTCCAGGTGAACCGGGAGTTCCGGGCGCTCGAGGCCATTAGGCGCCACGTCTCCTGCGACCTCCAGCTCCTGGTGAACAACAGCTGCCTCCAGCACTGCTCCCTCGCCCACGCCCACATGACTCACCTGGCGCACGCCTCCCAGAAGGGCCACGCCTCGGGCGGCTTCCTCGTGGACTGGTGCTTCCTAAAGTGCACCGCCATGAAGCTGGACGACCCGGTGAACTACATCCGGGCGGACTGGATCCGGCCCGAGGACCTGGGCGAGTACGAGCGCCTGGGCTACGAGAACTTCAAGATCGTGGAGCGCAACGCCCCGACGGACCTCCTCCTCGCGCGCGTCAAGGCGTACAGCGAGCGCCGCTACGAGGGGAACCTCCTGGACCTGGTGCAGCCCTACGGCCACGGGGAGAGGTGGCGGAAGGGGGAGGACACGGGCCGGGCCCGGCGCTGGCGGCTCCGGCACCTCGTCCGCCCCTGGAAGCTGGGGCTCTCCCCGGCCCTTCGGCTCAAGGCGCTGGCAGAGGCGCGGGGCTTCCTCCCGGGGACGAACGGCGGGGCGCTTTCATCCGGCGAGACGAACGGCGGGCCGCTTCACGAGAAGAACGGCGGGCCGATGCACTCCGGCGAGTCGAACGGCGGGGCGGCGGGTGCCGGCGGGAGAAACGGCGATCCGGTGTATGTGGACAACCGGGCGCTCGACGGCTTCATCGAGCGCTTCCGGAGGCTCGGCTGCCGGGATGTCTCCTGCGAGGCCTGCGGCCACTGCCGGGAATACGCCGGGCGGGCGGTGGTCATCGACCCGGCCTTCCGGGAGCGGTGCCGGGCGCTCTACGCCTCCCTCTTCCGGGACATGGACACGGGCGCCTTCTTCGGGTGCGCCCCGCGGAGGGGTGAGCACGTCTCGTGAGGGCGGTTCCCCGCGCCGCCGCCCTTGACGCGGGGCGGCTTTCACTCGGCGCGCCCCTTGACGCGGCGCGCCGGGCCGCGTAAACCTTGGGTCCTCTCCTGTGCCGCTAGCTCAGCCGGTAGAGCAACGGACTTTTAATCCGTAGGTGCCGGGTTCGACCCCCGGGCGGCACACCAATTTTTGGCCCGCCGGCCACTTGGGTCACTTGCCGCCGCTCTCCTTGGTGATCCCCAGGCTCGCCTCGGCGTTCGCGAGATATTCCCCGATGCGGCCCCGCTCGGCGTCGATCTTGTTCAGCACTTCCACGAAGGCGGCGGCCCTCTCGGGCGAGCCCTCCCGCTGCTGGAGGGAAATCTTGTCGATCTCCGTCTCCGCCGTGCTCATCAGCCGCCGGATGTCGTGGACCGCCCTCCGGTGGACGTTGTGGAGCATGCCGCCCGGCCAAAGGCCGTCGATGGCGACGCAAATCCCGGCGACGAGCGCGAGGACGCCCACCAGCTGCTCGCTCGCCCCCACGGTGGCCGAGGCCGCACTGACGGCCGAGCTCGCGATGGCGGGCAGCTTGAAGCCCCAAAAACGCACGAAGTCCCACCGGGCGTCCCGGTTGTTCCGCCTGGCCCAATCCGACAGATGGGCGAGGTGCTTCCGGATCCGCTCCTCGTCGCTCTGCGGCTTCCCGCCGCCTCCCCCTCCGCCGCCGAATTCCCCCATGGGTGCGAGCACTGGATGCCGGCGCTCGAACATCTCCCGCCCCCCTCAGCCGGAAACCGCCCTATCCGCCCATTCGATTCCTGCCCATCCCGTATTCCATATTCTACTACGAAAAATCCAAAGGCTTCCAGGCGCGATTCCGGGGGGACGCGGAAGCCTTCGCCGATCAATTCAGCGTGAAGTCGGCCTTGATGTGGAGCTCGACGGCGGGCCTCCGGGGATCGTTCGTCTCGAGGCGGATGAGGAAGTGGTGCGGCCCCTCCATCCCCTGGGTCATGGTGAAGGCGATGTCCACGAAGCCTTCCTGGCCGGGCGTCAGGGTTGTGGGACCCACAACCGCGCGGGGGGGTCAGCAGCCCTCCAGGGCCCTGGCCTGGAGGGTGTTCCCCGGCGGGAGGGAGTTCGTGATCTTGAGGGGGGCGTCGCCCGTGTTCTTGAACGCGAAGCGGTGCCGCACGTACTGCCCGACGGGCACCTTCCCGTAGTTCACCTCGGAGCCCCGGACCTCGATGCTCGGGGAGCCCGAGCCGCAGGCGGCCGCGAGCGGCAGGAGGAGACACAGGGAAGCCGGGATTCTCCCAATGCGCCATTTCTTCGGCATGTCGGCGAGCCTCTCGAATGAAAACGACAATCGCGGCGCTGGCCAGGGGAAAACTCCAGCCCGCCGCCCCCCAGTCTACGCCGCGCAGAAGACCTCGACCAGGTTGCCGGAGGGATCGCGGAAGAAGAGCTGGCGCATGCCGAGCCGGGCGTTGATCCCGTCCTGGACCGCGACGCCCCGGCCCTCGAGGTAGCGCTTCACCCGGTCCAGGTCCTCGGCGGCGAAGGCGAAGTGGGTCTCCCCCGCCCCAGTGCCGGGAAGGGGGCGGCCCCTCTCCTCCTCCGGGCGCACCGTCAGGTGGAGCTGGCAGGCGCCCGCCTGAAACCACTTGCCCGGGTTGGGGAGGCCCGGCCGGGGGATCTCGGCGAGCCCCAGGAGGCCCGCGTAGAACTCCCGGGCCCGCTCCAGGTCGTCCACCGCGATCGAGATGTGGTGCATCCCCTTCAGCACGGGCGCGGCCTCCAGCGGAGAATTCCCCCGCTTTTCCCTTGGCTTTCGCGGGCGCCCATCATACCATTCCCCCGTCCCAGGATCGTTTTGGCCCGTCATTCTGAACTCTGCGCGGAGTTTATCCTGAGCGAAGCGAAGGACTCAGGACAGGCTCCGCGAAGCGGAGTGAAGAATCTGTTTCTTGTTTAGAAGCAGGTTCTTCGCTGCGCTCAGAATGACGGCTCCCGCCCACCACCGCGCCCGGAGGAAACGATGGAGCCAGGGGAGCTGCTCATTGTCCTCACCGCCGGTTTCTTCGCCACCTACGTCCATCTCGTCCTCGCCCTGTGGGCCGGCCGGGTGGGCATGGCGCGCCTCGACTTCTCGAAGGGCCTGGCCCACCTCTGCTTCGGGGAGTCCTACGAGGGCCGCCCCCCGGTGGCGCTGGGCTTCCTCCTCGTCCATCTGAACGGGATGTTCTTCGCCCTCCTCTACGCCTACGGGCTGGGGCGCCACCTGCCCGGCCCGCCCCTGGCGAGAGGCCTCCTCTTCGGGGCCCTCCTCTGGGCGGGCTCCCAGCTCGTCTTCAATCCCCTGGTGACCGGGCACGGCTTCTTCGCCCGCAAGGCGCACCCCCGGGCCTGGATGACGGCGGTGCTCGCCCACGCGGTCTACGGGGCGGTGCTGGGCTGGCTGTGCCCGGTCCGCTAGCCGGGTATGATGGGGGCATGAGGACCCTCGCCGGAACTCCCGCATGATGCATCTCCGTCTGTCTCACTTAAGGCTCCGGCCTCTTTCGGGCGGCCAAGCATCCTTCGGCGGCATCCCCCTCCCCCGCCGGGGGAGGGCCGGGGCGGGGGAAAGAATTCGCGGCGCGGATGTTTTCCCCCCATCCTTCTCCCGCCCCGTACAATGGGACGCCGCCCCATGAGCGCCTGGCCCCCCGAGACGGGCAGCCTCGACTTCTCGACCCTTCGCGCCCATTATGCGGAGGGCTCCCTCTCGCCAGTCGAGGTGGCGCGGGCGGCCCTCGCCCGCATCGCCCGGGGGGACGAGAAGGCCTGGATCAGCCGCGTCCCGGAAGAAGACGTCCTCCGCCGCGCCGGTGAGCTGGAAGCGCTGGCCGCCCGGCAGGGGATGGAGCGCGCCCTGGCGGAGCTCCCCCTCTTTGGCCTCCCCTTCGCCGTCAAGGACAACATCGACATTGCGGGCCTCCCCACCACGGCCGCCTGCCCCGCCTTCGCCTACGCGCCCTCCAAATCCGCGCCCGTGGCCGGGCGCATCCTCGAGGCGGGGGCGGTGCTCCTCGGCAAGACCAACCTCGATCAGTTCGCGACGGGGCTGGTGGGGGTGCGCTCCCCCCATGGGGCGCCGCGCAACCCCTTCGACGCGCGCTACATCCCGGGCGGGTCGAGCTCGGGGTCGGCCGTGGCGGTTTCGGCGGGGCTCGCGAGCTTCGCCCTGGGGACCGACACGGCCGGCTCGGGCCGGGTGCCGGCGGGCTTCACCAACATCGTGGGGCTGAAGCCCACCCGGGGGCTGGTGAGCGCCTCCGGGGTGGTGCCCGCCTGCCGCTCGCTCGACTGCGTCTCCGTCTTCGCTCTGACCGCGCCGGACGCCCTCGGTGTCCTCCGCGTGATGGCCGCCGAGGACCCGGAGGACCCCTACTCGCGCCCGGCCCCGGGGGGATGGCCCTTCCCTGCGGAGCCGCTGGACGGCCTGCGGGTGGGCGTCCCCCGGGCGAATGAGCTGGAGTTCTTCAGCGACGGGGAGGCGGAGCGGCTCTTCTCCTCGGGCCTCGCGAGGCTGGCGGAGCTCGGCCCCCGGCTGACGGAGGCGGATTTCAGGCCCTTCCGGGAGACGGCGGACCTCCTCTACGGCGGCCCCTGGATGGCCGAGCGCCTGGCGGCCGTCGGGGAGTTCATGGACAAAAACCCGGAGGCGCTCCATCCGGTGACCCGCCGGCTCATCGAGGGCGGGCGCCGGTACACCGCCGCGGACGCCTTCCGCGCCATGTACCGGCTGGAGGCGCTGCGGAAGGAGGCGGCGCGGGGGTGGGAGGGGATGGACCTCCTCGCCGTCCCCACCTCGGGGACCATCTACACCATCGCTCAGGTGGAAGCCGACCCCATCGATCTGAACAACAATCTGGGCCGCTACACCAACTTCGTGAACCTGCTTGACCTCGCCGCCATCGCCATCCCGAATGCCCTGGACGCGCGCGGCCTCCCCGCCGGGATCACCCTCGTCGCCCCCGCCTTCCGGGAGGGCCTGCTGTGCGCCCTGGGGGACGCCTTTCACCGCGCCACGGGATTATGTCTGGGGGCGGGCGGGAATCCGGTTCCGCCCGCTTCCGGGAATCCGCCAGGATTTTCGTAGGGGCGATCGGCCGGTCGCCCCTACGGGGCAGGACGCGGCCCCGCTTGCCCTCTTCGCCCGTTTCCGGAACAATCCCCGGACACCCTCACGCGGCGGATCATTCGGCTCGGCGGGACCGGCATGGAAAAGCCCGAGTACGTCTGGGAGAACCTTTCCCCCGGCACGGTGATCGGGGAGCGGGCGATCACCGTCACCCCGGAGATGGTGGCCGCCCACTGCGAGGCGCTGGGGGCGGACCGCCCGTGGTACCGGGGAAATTCTCCCTTCGGCGGCCCCATCGCGCCCCCGATGATCTTCATCAACGATCTCATCGCCATCAATGACGAGAACTTCCGCCGCTTCGGCACCATCCACGCCAAGCTCTCCTGGCGCTTCGGCCGGCCGGCGCGGGTGGGCGAGCGCGTCCACCAGAAGGCCACGGTGAAGGACCGCTACGTCCGGCGCGGGAAGGGCTGGGTGGTGAGCGAGCTGGTGGTGCGCGGGGAGGCGGGGGACGTGATCTGCACCTGCCTCCACACCTCGGTCCTGAGCCTGACGCGGCTCCAAGGGGAGCCGGCGCCGTGAGCGGGGGCCTGCCACGTCCGGAGGCGCTGCGGCCCGGCGACGCCCTGCCGCCCCTCTTCCGCGCGATCGGCCGGGAGGACATGCTGCGGTTCAACCGCTACGTCACTGGCGGCCGGGACACGCGGAACATCCACACGGACGACGAGGTGGCCCGCCGGGCCGGTCTCCCCCGGGCCGTGGCCGCGGGCCGGCATCCGGCGGCCTTCATCGCGGAGCGGATGGCGGACCTGCTCGGCTCGGGCTTCCTGGCCGGAGGGGAGTTCGAGGTGACGTTCGTCAAGCCCATCTTCCCGGGGGACGTGCTCCAGCTGACCGCCAAGGTGCGGGAGAGGGTGGAGGAGGAAGGGAGAGTCCGCCTCGTCTTCGAGGTCGCCCTGCTGAACCAGGACGGCGCGCCCGTCATTGTGGGAACGGCCGACGGAGGTCTGGATTCGGGCTAGTCTCATTTTGGAACAGTCCCCCCGCGTTTTTCTTTTTTTCACGAGGGCACCCCGCCTTTCAAAACCGTTTCTGGCCCCCGAGAGATATAATAAGATTGTCTTTACTCCACATCCGGACGCGGGGGCGCGGAAACCGTCGCGGGCTTGTTCCCGGAGGCCTGGAGGAAGCAGGAAACCCGAGGCCGATCTTGAAAACCTCCCTGAACATCCTGAGGGCGCCGAAACCTTTCCGCTGGCTGGCGGCGGGGGCCGCCCTTTGCATCCTCCTTCTGTGCCTGATCGGCGGCTCCTTCTCCATCTGGCTCATGAAGAACATGCTGGCGGGCAACGAAGCCCGGCATTTCACGGATCATCTGCGCGGAGAGTTCCGGGACCGCATTTCGCCGGAGGACCTGCAGCCGGTCTTTTCCCCGCGCGCCGTCTCGGCGCTGGATGTCCTCTTCCATGGTTCCATGCTCGCCCGGACGGAGAAGCTCAAGCGCCTGCGGCTCTGGAGCACCGAGGGGAGGCTTCTTTGGGATTCCCATCCGGGCGCGGAGGAGGTGGCCCCGCCGGCGGAGGCGCTCGGCGAGGCGCACCGGGAGGGGGTCGCCTTCCGCTTGGATCCGCCGAACACCTTCCTCTCGGCCTTCCAGCCCGCTCCCTCCCCCCTCTATCTTGTGAGCCGGGCGCCCATCGCGGGCCCGGACGCCGAGTCCGCGGGCCATTCCGTCGGATTCGTGCTCGAAACCGTTTCCGAGCCCCTCGTCCTGAAGACGGAGCTGGCCGATTATGAAACCCACGTCTGGCTGGTCAGCGGTTTCCTGGGCCTGCTGGGAACGTCATTCATCCTATGGGGCCTGGCGGTCCTGGGGCGCCTGCACGTCACGGTCACCCGGCAGGCCGCGCAGGGGCTGCTCACCAGCAAGATCACGAAAGTCCTGAGCGCCGACCTCGACCCGGATCGCCTGTTCCGCGACATCCTCCGGGAAATCCGTCACGCCATCCCCTGTGACCGCATCGTCATCGCCGGGGTGGACCCCGCCACGAAAGAGCACCGCATCTGGCACATCGAGCACACGCTCCCCGTCCCCACCCTCTCCGCCGAGGAGGAGCGGGAGACGGGAGAGTGGTATCTGCGGAATGTGTATTCCCCGATGCGGCCGGTCAATTTCCCGGACCTGGAGCGGGTGGATACTTCCTGGAGCCGGCGGCTGCTCAAGGCCGGACTTAAGAGCTCCTTCGTCCTGCCCATCCGCCAGGACGAGGGAAAGGGATTTTACATCCACCTCGGGCTCGCATGGACGAGGAAGGGGGGGGGGGACGCCGAGGGGGCGGAGCTCCTCTCCTCGCTGGCGGGCCACCTCGGTTCGGCCGTGCGCAACGCGGCGCTGTTCCGGATGGCCGAGACGCGCGCCTCCCGGCTGGCCACCCTCAATATCCTCAGCCAGAAGATCACCCAGAACGTGGACCTCCGGGAGACCCTGGACGCCATCGTGAACGCCGCCGCCGAGCTCCTCGGCGCCGACATCTCCCGGGCGTTCCTCCTGGAAGAAGATACGGGCATCCTCATCCCCCATGCCCACGCAGGCCGGATCCCCCCCCCTTCCTCCCCGCCGGGCACGCTGCGGGCCGGAAAAGGCGTCATCGGCCGGGTGGTGGCCTCCGGGAAGCCGATGATCCTGGAGGACGTACAGCAGGCCGCCGAGTGGCAGCTGGAGGATTGGGTCCGGGACCACGGCCTCCACGCCTACATCGCCTACCCCCTGCGCCTCGGGGAGAAGTCGTTCGGGGCCATCTACTGCCTCTCGTCCAGGAGCGGCATTTTCACCCAGGAAGACCTGGGGCTCCTGGGCTCTTTCTCCTTCCAGGCCGCCATCGCCATCGAGAAGGCGCGGCTGTTCGCGGAAACCCGGCAGCGGGCGCTGCGCCTGGAGCTGGCGGGCCAGATCACCAAGGCTCTCGCCTCCACCCTCAGGCCCTCCGAGCTGTTCCGGACGATGATCCGCGAGATCCGGCGGGCCGTCCCCTGCGAGCGCTGCGTCATCGGCTCGTTCAGCCGCGATACCCGCCATATCCACGCCTGGCACTTCGAGTCGGACATCGATCCGCCGTTCCGGGCCGATCCCTTCGACGAGGAGGGGGTGTGGTGGGACAGGGACGTATACGAGATGAAGCGCGTGGTGAACCAGCCCGACATCAGCGTCATCCCGCACGCGCGCGCGCGGCAGATGGCGGAGGCGGGGATAAAAAGCATCATCGCCATGCCCATCCTGCAGGACGGCGAATGCGCCGCCCACATATTACTGAGCAGCACGAGGCCCGCCAACTTCACGCACGACCACGAGCGGCTGCTTCAATCCCTCTCCGACCTCTTCGGCATGGCCATCCGGAACGCCATGCTCTATCAGGCATCGGAGGAGAAGACCTCGCGCCTCGAGATCACCGGCGAGATCGCCAAGGCCCTGGGCTCCTCGCTCGAACCCGAACAGCTTTTCCAGACCATCGTCCGCGAGATCCGCAAGGTGATCCCCTGCGAGCGATGCGTGATCGCCCGCCTGGATCTCGCCGGCGCGACGTACCAGTATTTCCATATCGAGAGCGACATCGAGGTTCCCGAGAGGACGGCCGAGGCCGACCGCATCAGCACCCGATGGTTCCACCGGGAGGTGTACGAAGCAAAGCAGCCAAAGCTTGTTCCGGATCTGTCGAAATGTCTCGATGACGATACGATGAAACCCTGGTCGGAGCGTCTCGTCCGGACCGGATTGCGCAGCTTCCTGGCCATCCCCATCCTGCAAACTGGGAACAGCATCGCCCACGTTGCGATCTCGAGTGTAAGGGCGAACGCCTTCTCCGGCGCCCAGATATCCCTACTCACCTCCATCGCCCAGCATATCGGCTCGGCCATCCGGAACGCCATGCTCTATCAGGCGTCGGAGGAGAAGACCTCGCGCCTCGAGATCACCGGCGAAATCGCCAAGGCCCTGGGCTCCTCGCTCGAACCGGAGGAGACTTTCCGCACCATCACGAGGGAGATCCGCCGCGCCGTCCCCTGCGAGCGCTGCATTATCGCCTCCGTGGAGGCGCGGGGGCCCTTCCCCTCCTACTGGCATACCGACTCCGACATCGATCTCCCGCCTCCCACGCCCGGCGAGGCCGATGCCCTGCGCGCCATCCTCGTCGAGAAGCTGTACGAGCGAAAGGAGCCCTACTACATCCCCGACATCACCGCCGAGGAGGGCCTGCAGGACCGCTTCGTCCAGCTCGGCTTCCGCAGCCAGCTGTTCATCCCCGTCCTCGACGGCTCCGTCTGCATCGCGCACATCGCCCTCACGAGCTTTCAAAAGAACGCATTCTCGCCCGCGCAGCACGAGCTCCTCGCCTCCATCGCGGCCTATGTCGGCCCCGCCATCCGAAACGCCAAGCTCTACCGCACGGCCGGGGAGCGGGCGGCGCGCCTCTCGGTCCTGAACGAGCTGAACCGGAAGATCTCGGAGAACCTCGATCTGGGCGAGGCGCTGAACAGCATCACCCAGGCTGTCGCCACCCTCCTCCACGCCGATTACGCCCGCCTTTTCATGGCGGAGCCGGAGACCAAGGAGCTCGTGCTCCAGGCCGCCGTCGGCGCCATCCCCTGGCCCCCGGGGCTGAGAGCCGTCATCCCGCCCCAGTCGAGCCTGGCGGGCTGGGTGCTCGAAAACGAGAAGCCGGTCCTGATCTCCGATCTCGCGGCGGATTCACGCTGGGAGCCCATGCCCTGGGAGTGGATCCCCGCGGGCTCGGTCCGCTCGGCCATCGCCTACCCGCTCACGCAAAGCGGCCGGCCCGCCGGCGTCATCCTGGCGCTCGCCCAGGCGGCCGGAGCGTTCGCCGAGGAGGACCTGGCCCTGCTGGGCGGCCTGGCGTCCCAGGCCTCCATCGCCGTCGAGAAGGCGGTGCACTTCTCCGCGGCGCGGGAGCGGGCCGTCCGGCTGAGCGTGCTGAACCAGCTCAATCAGAAGATCATCGCCACCCATTCCCTGGACGACATCCTAAACGCCCTCCTCCAGGCGGCCGCCGAGCTCCTGAAGGGGGAGCACACCCACATCTTTCTCTACGACGAGGCGGAGGACCGCCTGAAGCTGCGGGCCACCTACGGCCGGCCGCCGACGCTGGATGGGCAGATTCTCACCCTCCGGCCGGGCGAGGGCATCGGCGGCCGCGTGTTCGCGACCGGCCTTCCGGTCAATATGCGCGACGTGAACGAGGAGCCCAACTGGCTCACGGCCGACTGGTCGCGCGAGACGGGCATCCGCTCCTGCATTTCGCAGCCGCTGAGCCAGCGCGGGCGGAACATCGGCATCATCAACTGCTTTTCGGTGAAGCCGGGTTTCTTCAGCGAGGAGGACGTCAACCTCCTGGGCGCCCTCGCCTCCCAGACCGCCATCGCGATCGAGAAGACGGACCTCCTCAGGCAGGCGCAAGAGCGCGCGGCCCGCCTCGAGCTGGCCGGCGAGATCGCGCGGGCGCTGAGTTCCTCCCTGGAGCCCGAGCACGTCTTCCGCGTCATCGTGAGCGAGATCCGGAAGGCCATCCCCTGCGAGCGGTGCGTCATCGCCCGCCTCGATCCCGGCACCAATGCCTATCTCTACCTGCACGTCGAATCGGACGTCTCCGTCGAGCCGGCGCCGGAGGGGGGCGCGACGCGGGGAACGTGGTTCCACCGCGAGGTCTACCAGACGCTGCGCCCCAAGTTCGTCCCCGACCTGAGCCAAATGCACGACGAGGCCATGACGCCGTGGTCGGACCGGCTCGTGAGCGCGGGCCTGCGGAGCCTCTTGATCGTGCCCATCCTGCAAGACGGGCGCTGCATCGCCCACATCTCCCTCACTTCCACGCGGGCGAACGCCTTCTCGCGGGAGCAAATCGATCTCCTCACCTCGATCGCCCAGCACATCGGCTCGGCGATCCGCAACACCTCCCTCTACCGGACCGCCGAGCAGCGGGCCTCCCGGCTCCTGGTCCTGAACCGCCTCAACCGGCACATCACCGAGAACCTCGCCTTGGACGAGACGCTGGGCAGCATCGTCCACGCCTCCTATGACCTGCTCGGGGCGGACCTGGCGCGCCTGTACCTGGTCGACGAGTCCTCCAACCGCGTAATCCAGCGCGCCGCCTACGGAAACGTCCCGATGGACCGGAACATGCGCCAGTCCTTCCGGACAGGGGAGGGAATCACGGGCAGCGTCGTGGAGACGGGGGAGGCCCTTCTCGTCCCCGACATCCTGAACGATCCCCGCTGGCTTTCGACCGACTGGGCGCGCGCGAACGGCCTCCATTCCTTCATCGTCCAGCCCCTGCGCCAGGGCGCGCGCATCATCGGCGTCCTCAACTGCGTGTCCCGGAAGATCGGCCTCTTCTCGAAACCCGACCTGGAGCTCCTGGGCGCCCTGGCCTCCCAGGCCGCCATCGCCGTGCAGAACGCGCGCCTGCACGACGAGGAGAAGCGCAGCCGCGAGTTCCTGAACAGCGTGGTGGGGGACACGTCCGATCCCATCACCATCACCAACCTGGACCGAACCATACTGCTCTGGAACTCCGGCGCCGAGGCGCTCTACGGGTACACCGAGCCCGAGGCGCTTGGCCGCAAGGTGGACATCATCATTCCTGAAGAGGACATGGCGAGGAACAAGACGATCACCGCCCGAGTGATCGCCGAGAAGCTCCCCTACACCTACGAAACCCAGCGCCTCCGCAAGGACGGCGCGCCCATCCCCGTGAGCATCACCATATCGCCCGTGCAGGACGAGCGGGGAGAGGTGGTGGCCCTGGCCGGAATCCACAAGGACCTCTCCGAGTGGAAGCGGGCCGAGCGCGCGCTGCAGGAGGCGAAGGAGGAGGCCGAGGCCGCCAACCGGGCGAAGAGCGTCTTCCTCTCGAACCTGAACCACGAGCTCCGCTCCCCGCTGAACGTCATCACGGGCCTGAGCGATATCCTCCGCCTGGAGGCCCGGGACGGCGAAACCGCCCAGGTCGCGCAGAAGGTCCGCGAGGCGGGGGAGCACATGCTCAGCCTGATCGAGGACCTGCTGGACCTGGACCGGATATCGACGGGCAAGCTGAGCCTCCAGCTGCGGGACGCCCCCGTCGACTCGCTGGTGCGCTCCGCCGTCGAGGGGCGGATTCCCCAGCTGCCCTGCGGCTTCACCCTGGTGAGCGACCTCCGGTCGGAGGATTACGCGGTCCGCTGCGATCTCACGCGCTTCCATCAGATTCTCGGCAACCTCCTCGACAACGCCGTCAAGTACTCCCCCTCCGGCGGCACCATCACCGTCCGGACCGAGCGGCGCGGGGAGGAGGCGTGGATCTCGGTCCAGGACGAGGGCATCGGCGTCGGTCCGGAGGAGGCCCGCATCATCTTCGAGCGCTTCGCCCAGCTCGAGTCCGGCGGCGCCCACCGGGGCGGCGGACTGGGCATCGGGCTCCACCTGGTGAAGCAGCTCCTCGGCCTCCAGGGCGGCCGCATCTGGGTGGAGGGCGAAAAAGGCTCCGGCAGCATCTTCACGTTTTCCCTTCCGCTGTGCATCCCCGCCCCCCCGGCCGGGGGTGGGGAGAACGGCGAGGCGGGTCCGCCCGCGGCCGAAGCGGACGAGCCCTGGGAAGGCGCCTCGGTGCTCGTGGTCGAGGGCCAGACGCCCTTCCACGGCTACCTCAAGGTGCTCATGCGGAACGCGGCCCGCCTGCTTACGGCCCGGGCCGAGGAGGGGCTCGAGCTGGCGCGCAAGGAGCGGCCCGATCTCATCCTGCTGGACGTGGAGGCCCCGCACGGCGAAGGCCTCCGCCTCCTCCAGCGCCTGAAAAGCCTGCCCGAGACGCGCGGCATTCCCGCCGTCGCCGTCGCCTCGGAGGCCGCCGGGGCCGGAAGCGGGAACGGCTGGGACCTCGCCGACGGCTTCCTCGCCAGACCCATCGATCCGGTGGCCTTCCGCCTCGAGATGGGCCGGGTGTTCGCCGGGCGGAAGAAGGCGGAGAGCGCCCCCCATACCCTCCGCGCCCCGGCGGGATGAGGCCCGCCCCCTCCCGCGTTCCGTCCCCCCCGCGAAATTGATACACTCCGCCGGCGTGATTCCCGCGTCTTCCTAAGTCCCCGATGGAGGCCCGCCCATGAAGGCGATGCTGCTCAAGGAATTCGGAAAGCCCCTCGCGTGGGAGGAGGTGCCGGAGCCCAGGATCACCGGGCCGCGCCAGGTCCTCGTCCAGGCCAAGACGAACGGGCTGTGCGCCACCGACCTCAAGATCTGGGACGGGCTCGTGAAGTCGGCCAAGAAGCCCCTCCTGCTCGGGCACGAGAGCGCGGGGGTCGTCCTGGAGGCGGGCGGCGAGGTGGAGTCCGTCAAGCCGGGCGACCGGGTGGTCATGGTGGCCAAGCAGACCTGCGGCCGGTGCCGCATGTGCCGGGCGGGCCGGGAGGAGATGTGCCTGCAGTCGCCGGGGCGAATGGGCTTCGAGATCGACGGCGGCTTCGGCGAGCTGGTGGCCGTCTCCGAGCGGAACCTCGTCAAGGTGGGCTCCTCCGTCGCCATGGAGGCGGCCTGCCTCATCGGCGGCACCCTCGGCTCTCCCCTTCACGGCATCCGCATGGCGCGGGTCGAGGTCGGCGAGACGGCCGTCGTCTTCGGGCTGGGTGGCCTGGGCATCCACGCCCTCCAGCTCCTGCGCCACCTGGGCGCGAACGTCATCGGGGTGGACGTGAAGGACGAGAAGCTCGAGGCGGCCCGCGGCCTGGGCGCGGCCCACACCATCAACGCGCTGCAGGCCGACCCGGTGAAGGCGGTCATGGACCTCACCGGCGGGGTGGGGGCCGACGTGGCCCTCGAGATCGTGGGGGGCGCCGCCGTGCCTCCCGTCATCGCGCAGTGCATGGAGCTCCTGCGGCCCGGCGGAAGGCTCCTGATCCTGGGCTACCACTACGGCCAGACCGTCCCCATCGATCCAGCCAAGATGGTCTACAAGTGGATCCAGATCATCGCCTCCCACAACCATTCGGTGCGGGACGTGACGGACGCCGCCAGCCTCGTGAACGACGGCCGGGTGAAGGCCGTCATCTCGGGCACCGCCCCCATGCGGGAGGCCAACGAGGCCCTGGGCTCGCTCCGCAAGGGGGACCCGGTCGGGCGCCTCGTTCTGCAGTGGTAGGCGGTCCCAGTCTGTGTAGGGGCGGTGCCTGCCGGGGTGCGCGATGATGAAGGGCAGCGCGGGAAGACGCGACACACACACGATGCGTCGAGGTTTTCCCCTTCCCGCCGGGAGGGGACTAGGGGAGGGAAAGCCGCCGGATGCCTGCTCCCCCACCCCCGGAGGGGGAGTGTAGGGGCGGTTCGCGAACCGCCCCTACAAGGCGCGGCGCCTCCTTTGGCCGAGGCGCCCTCTCCGCCTTCCGGCCCCCCCCGGTCCTGTGCCATACTTCCGCCGCTTGGGAGAGGGCCCTCCCGCTTCAACGCGCCGCGCCCGCGGCCTGAGGACGGAGGCAATGGGAAACCGAATCGAAACCGACAGCATGGGGCAGATCGAGGTCCCC
This sequence comes from Candidatus Tectomicrobia bacterium, assembly GCA_016192135.1. Lineage (NCBI taxonomy): Bacteria > Pseudomonadati > Candidatus Tectimicrobiota > Candidatus Tectimicrobiota bacterium. Next base: position 72,403 of record JACPUR010000014.1, read on the forward strand.
GACGACAGGTACTACGGCGCGCAGACGGCCCGCTCGCTCATCCACTTCAACATCGGCGGCGACCGCTTCCCGCGCGAGATCGTCCGCGCGCTCGGCATCCTCAAGAAGGCCGCCGCCCTCGCCAACGAGGAGATCGGCTCCCTCTCCGCCGACAAGGCCAGGCTCATCGTCCGGGCGGCGGACGAGGTGATCGAGGGCAAGCTCGACGACCACTTCCCGCTCCGCGTGTGGCAGACGGGCAGCGGCACCCAGACGAACATGAACGCCAACGAGGTCATCTCGAACCGCGCCATCGAGCTGGCCGGGGGCAAGATGGGCTCGAAGAAGCCCGTCCATCCCAACGACGACGTGAACAAGGCGCAGTCCTCGAACGACACCTTCCCGACGGCCATGCACATCGCCGCGGCCGAGCAGCTCACGAAGCGCCTCCTGCCCGCCGTGGAGGGCCTGCGGAAGACCCTCGCCGGGAAGGCGGCGGAGTTCGGGAGCATCATCAAGATCGGGCGCACCCACCTCATGGACGCCGTGCCCCTCACCCTGGGGCAGGAATTCTCGGGCTACGCCGCCCAGCTCGGGAGCTGCGATGGCCGCGTCCGCGCCACCCTGGACGGCCTCTTCGACCTGGCGCTCGGGGGGACGGCGGTGGGCACGGGGCTCAACACCCATCCCCGGTTCTCGGAGAAGGCCTGCGCCCACATCGCGAAGATGACGGGCCTCCCCTTCCGCTCCGCGCCCAACAAGTTCGAGGCCCTGGCCGCCCACGACGCCCTGGTGTTCGCCCACGGCGCCCTCAAGACGCTGGCCGCCGCCCTGATGAAGATCGCCAACGACATCCGCTGGCTGGCCTCGGGACCGCGCTCGGGCATCGGGGAGCTGCGCATCCCCGAGAACGAGCCGGGGAGCTCCATCATGCCCGGCAAGGTGAACCCCACCCAGAGCGAGGCGATGACCATGGTCTGCGCCCAGGTGATGGGGAACGACACGGCCGTGAACCTGGGCGGGGCGATGGGGAACTTCGAGCTCAACGTCTTCAAGCCCCTCATCATCTTCAACTTCCTGAACTCGGTGCGGCTCATGGCCGACGCCTGCGACTCCTTCGACGAGCACTGCGCGCGGGGCATCGAGGCGAACCGCGATGTCATCGAGGGCCACCTGAAGCGCTCCCTCATGCTGGTCACGGCGCTCAATCCCCACATCGGCTACGACAACGCGGCCAAGGTGGCCAAGAAGGCCTTCGCCGAGAACATCACGCTGAGGGAGGCCGCCGTGGCGCTGGGCCTCCTCACGGCCGAGAAGTTCGACGAGATCGTGCGGCCCGAGAGGATGATCGGGCCGGAGGGCTGAGAGGCCCTCGGAGCTCCGGCGGAAATGAAAAAGCCCCCCGCGCGGGGGGCTTTTTCGCACCGGGACGACGGGAGAAAGAAATCCCGCGCGCTTTCCTACTTCCGGGCCAGCCGCTCCGCCATCCGGAGCATCATTGCCTGGTCCTTCCTCTCCAGGTTCACCCAGATAGCCCTGAGCCGTTCCCACTGGACGGAATAGGTCTCGCGGCTGGTGTCGAACTGCTCGCCCCGGATGGCCGCCCAGACCTCGGCCTCGGATTTCTCGAGGGCGGCGGCCAAGCGGGCGACCGTGTCCCCGGCGGGGATGTCCCCGAACTTCTCGATCCGGTAGATGGTCCGGGCCGAAATCTGCGCCTTCGCGCCGAGCTTTTCGCGGGAGAGCCCCGCTTCCTTCCGAAGCTTGAAAAGGCCCTGAGGCATCACGGCACCTCCCGCGGCGCGCGAAGGCACCCCCGGCGATTCTCTCCTTGAAACCGCATAATCGCCTCCCGAATCGGGAAAGGCGGACATCTGAACGGCAATATCCCGGCGGGTGCTGCCCGGCCGGGGTGGTGCGGAGAACGGCAAAGAACGGAAAGGCGTCTCGGCAGGCTTTTGTGGATAGCGGACTTTCCGGAAACGGCTCTAGCAGATTGTCTGAGGGGCCCCTCAGTTTCGGCGGAAACCGGGGACCTCCGATGCGGGTTTAGGCCTGGGAGGCCCTGAGTCAACCGCCCCGCTCGACCCCACTCAATATATATGCCGTGCGGCATGATCTCCAGTTTTCTTTTGAGTGAGTGCCGGAGAGTCGACTACACTGTCATATTTTCTCATAATGACGGGGATAATTCTCTTGACAAATTGATACGGATATCTAGACTGTCCGGATGTCCGGACTGTTTAATTTGGTTCGCCCCAAAGGGGCGCCTCCCAAATTCATCATCAATTGAATTCATATTCGCCCTAGGATATTTCCTCTTATGCACCCCATCGCGGTTCAGCGAGCCGTTGAATTCCTGGGCCAGTTCACCAAAACCGCTCGCCCTGATATCTCCCGCCTGGTGGTCGAGATCCAGGACGAGAAGCCCAATCCGGCCTTCACGATATTTTACCGGAACGGCAAGTCCCTGAGCGGCTCTCTTCCCTTGCAGCGGCCCCTGAGCGATTCCCCCGAAGAATCCGGCGAGGGGGGCTGAGCCCCAAAAGCGAGAAGGCCCTCCCGGTTGCCCGGGAGGGCCTTCGGCCGTCCGGCGGGATAAGGCTACTTCCCGCTCTTCTCCAGGAGCTGCCGCAGCACGTACTGAAGGATGCCGCCGTTCTTGTAGTAGAGCACCTCGTTCGGAGTGTCGATGCGGACGAGGGCCTCGAAGGTGACAGGCTTGCCCGAGGCCGGGCGGGCCGTCACCCGGACCGCCTTGGCCTCGCCCCCCTTCAGGCCCTCGATGTCGAAGACCTCCTCGCCGGTGAGACCGAGCTTCTCGGCGTTCTCGCCGGAGCGGAACTGAAGGGGCAGCACGCCCATGCCGATGAGGTTCGAGCGGTGGATGCGTTCGTAGCTCTCGGCGATGGCCGCTTTGATGCCGAGGAGGTGCGGGCCCTTCGCCGCCCAGTCGCGCGAGGAGCCCGTGCCGTATTCCTTCCCGGCGATGACGACGAGCGGCACCCCCGCCTCCTGGTAGCGCATGGAGGCGTCGTAGATGCTCATCACCTCGCCGGCGGGCAGGTAGCGCGTCCAGCCGCCCTCGGTGCCGGGGGCGATCTTGTTGCGCAGGCGCACGTTGGCGAAGGTGCCGCGCACCATCACCTCGTGGTTGCCCCGGCGGGCACCGTAGCTGTTGAAGTCGCGCTGGGTCACGTCGTTCATGACGAGGTACTTACCGGCCGGCCCGTCCGCCCGGATGGAGCCAGCGGGCGAGATGTGGTCGGTGGTGATGCTGTCCCCGAGCAGGGCGAGGACGCGGGCGCCCCGGATGTCGGTCACGGGGTCCGGGTGCCGCTTCATGCCGTCGAAGTACGGGGCCTTGCGGACGTAGGTGGAATACTCCTGCCACTCGAAGAGTTCCCCCTTGGGTGTCGGGATGCCCATCCATCGCAGGTCGCCCTTGAAGACGTCGGAGTAGCTCTTGCGGAACATGTCGGCCTTCACGTTCTGGAGGACGGCGTCGTGGAACTCGCGCTGGCTCGGCCAAATGTCCCGCAGGTAGACGGGCTTGCCGTCCTTGCCCGTCCCGATCGGCTCCTTCGTGAGATCGATGTCCACCCGGCCGGCCAGGGCGTAGGCCACCACGAGGGGCGGCGAGGCGAGGAAGTTCATCTTCACCTCGGCGTGGACGCGGCCCTCGAAGTTGCGGTTGCCCGAGAGGACGGAGGCCACCACGAGGTCGCCCTCCCGCACCGCCTTGGAGATGGCCGGGGGCAGCGGCCCCGAGTTGCCGATGCAGGTGGTGCAGCCGAAGCCGACGAGGTGGAACCCCAGCGCCTCAAGGCAGGGCACGAGGCCCGCCTTCTGCAGGTACTCCATCACCACCTTGGAGCCGGGCGCGAGGCTGGTCTTGACCCAGGGCTTGCGCTGGAGGCCCCGCTCCACCGCCTTCTTGGCCACGAGCCCCGCCCCGAGCATGACGGAGGGGTTCGAGGTGTTGGTGCAGCTCGTGATGGCGGCGATGACCACCGCCCCGTGGAAGAGGGTGTGCCTGCGCCCGTCGATCTCCACCTGGACCGAGGAGGGCGCCGTCTGGACGCCGCCGACGGCCGCGCCCGCCCCGCCCTCGTCCACCATGCGGCTGTGATTGTCGTCGTGCCAGACGCGCAGGGGGCCGCTCCGCTCGGCCATCATGGAGTCGAGCGAGGCCTGGTAGACGGACTTCACGTCGCCGAGGGAGATGCGGTCCTGCGGGCGCTTGGGGCCCGCCAGGCTGGGCTCGACGGTCGAGAGGTCGAGCTCGAGGGTGTCGGTGTAGACGGCCTCGGGCATCGTCTCGTCGCGGAACATGCCCTGCGCGCGGGCGTAGGCCTCGACCAGCTCGATGACCTCGCGGGGCCGGCCGGTGAGCTCCAGATAGCGCAGCGTCTCCCGGTCGATGGGGAAGATGCCGCACGTCGCGCCGTACTCGGGGCTCATGTTGCTGAGGGTGGCCCGGTCGGCGAGGGGCAGATCGGCGAGGCCGGGGCCGTAGTACTCGACGAACTTGGCCACCACGCCCTTCTTGCGGAGCATCTGCGTGGCGGTGAGGACGAGGTCGGTGGCCGTCGCGCCCTCGGGGAGCTTGCCCGTCAGCCGGAAGCCGATCACCTCCGGAATGAGCATGGAGTAGGGCTGGCCCAGCATGGCCGCCTCGGCCTCGATGCCGCCCACGCCCCAACCCAGGACGCCCAGGCCGTTGATCATAGTGGTGTGGGAGTCGGTGCCGACGAGGGTGTCGGGGAAGGCCAGGGTGGCCCCGTCCTTTCGGGCGGTGCCGACGACCGTGGCCAAGTACTCAAGGTTCACTTGATGGATGATGCCGGTGGCCGGCGGCACCACGCGGAAGTTGTCGAAGGCCTGCTGCGCCCAGCGCAGGAAGGAATAGCGCTCGGTGTTGCGCTGGAACTCCACCTCGGCGTTCTTCTCGAACGCGCCGGGCGAGGCGAACTCGTCCACCTGCACGGAGTGGTCGATCACCAGGTCCACCGGCTGGAGGGGGTTGATGAGCTTCGGGTTTCCCCCCATGGCCTTCATGGCGTCGCGCATGACGGCCAGGTCCACCACGGCGGGGACGCCGGTGAAGTCCTGGAGGAGAACCCGGCTGGGCATGAAGCCGATCTCGTGCACGGGCGGGTTCTTCGGGTTCCACGAGGCGACGGCCTCGATGTCCGCGGCGGTGACGGACTTGCCGTCCTCGTTGCGGAGGAGGTTCTCGAGGAGGATCTTGAGGGAGAAGGGCAGGCGGGCGAGGTCGCCCTTGTCCTTCAGGGCGTCGAGACGCCAAATCGTGTAGGTCCGGCTGCCCACCTTGAGCTCGGACCGGGCGTTGAAGCTGTTGGCCATGAATGCTCCCCACGCGCAAAGGTAACGGGGGGCCGGGCCGCGGCGATCCTGCGCCGCCGGCCGGATGCCCCCGGCTCAGGTTCCGGAAAAACCACGATATCACAGGGTGGGGCGGGGGGCGACGCCTGCCCTCAGCCCGGGAAGCCCTCGGGGCCCCCTTCGAGGACGATGTAGGTGCCGGTGGCGTGGGCGCGCAGGCGGCCGCCCGCCTCGTCCACCGCCCTCATCTGCCAGACCGTCGTGCGGCGCCCCCGGTGCAGCATGGCGCCCTCGGAGAGGAGGGCGCCCTGGCCCTGGGTGCCGATGTAGTTGATCTTCAATTCGAGGGTCAGCAGCCGGTAGCCGCGCGGATAGCTCAGGTGGGCGCCCACGCCCCCCGTGACGTCCAGGAGGGTGGCGATGGCCCCGCCGTGGACCGAGCCCCAGGGCTGGAGGATCTCCGGCCGCACCGGCAGCCTCAGCCGGGAGAAGCCCTCCCCTCCGTCGAGGAACTCCAGCCCCACCAGGCCGTTGAAGTTCTCCTTCCAGCGGTTCTTGATGAGCGCCTGGAGCTCGTCCTTCGAGAGGGTCTGGGCCCCCGCCGGCCCCCTCTCCCGCTCCCCCGGATTTCCCCCGCCCTGCACCACGGGCCTAGCCGAAGATCTGGGTGGGCACCCGGCCCCACTCGGCCGGGTCGGAGACGATGGCGCCGTCTTTCTCCTCGAAGGTGAAGAAGAGTATCTCGGTCTCCGTCTTCTTCCCCTTCTTCTCCACCCGCCGCACGCTCACCGTGGGGATGTGGATTCCCTTCTCGAAGTTCTTGGCGTGGCTGAAGATGACGTTGGCCTTCGCCTTGGCCGCGCAGGCCTCGAGCTGCTTGCGGCTGGTCCTCACCTTGCCATCCGGCTGCGTCTCCGCGCCGAAATTCTCGGTCAGCTCCACCAGGAAGCGTTCGGGCTCCAGCATGGGAAACGTTCTCCTCGCGCATCAGGAAGGAAGAATGAGCTCGCGGCGGCGGAGTGTAGCACCGCCTCCCCCCGGCAGCCAGCCCGGAAGGCGGCCGGCGCAAGCCAAACGGGTGGTTCACTCCGGGGAGCCAGTTCTTTCCCCTCTCCCAGAGGGAGAGGGGGACAAAACCCGGCGAAGACCCGCCGAGGAACGATGCCGCAGTGAACAGCCTGTTTGGACACCTACCAGTCCCAGAAGAGGGTGTAGGCGCGGCCGGTGACGGGCCGCTCTTCCTCCCAGAGCAGGGATATCTGGCCCGTCTGGGACAGGGTGCGGGGGAACACCCGCCGCTTGTTGAAGCTGTTGGAGGCGCCCTCGGATTCCTCCCGCCTCGCCCCGACCAGCCGCCGGCCGGGCGGGAGGATCACTTCCAGGCGGAACACCTCGGTCGGGTACTCCACCACGAGGGTCACCCATTCGTTCCGGCCGGTGAAGGCGTTGTGAAGGCGGATCTCGTGGCGCAACTCGAACACGTCGCCGTTGTGGACCGGCTCGGGCATCATGAGGAAGGCGGAGAAGTCCGCGCCCGCGCCCTTGTCGATATGGTACTCGACAGGAGTCCAGGGAGGCTCCTCCCTGTTGTCGTTGGGAAAAATCCGGTAGGCGTAGCGGACCTCACGCTCGCCCGTGCCGGTGTGGTAGCGGGTGCGGACCTGGGCGAGCTCCTGCAGGGCGAGGCAGCGCCGCACGCTCACCATGTCGGCGGCGCGGCCGTGAATGTCCTGGACGGTGTAGCAGCGCGAATGATGGAGGACGCGGTAGTCGTAGGTCCTCATCTCGGCCGCCGCGGGGGCCGGGCCGGGAGGCTCCTCTTCTTCCTCGATGTTCTCCAAGCGGGTCTCAAGCCGGGCCAGGCGGTCCCCCAGCGACTTCTGCTGTTCCAGCACCTGGCCGAGCCCCTCGGAGAGCCGGCCCAGCAGGGCCTCGAGGGCGTTGCCGCCTTCTTTCTTTTCCTTTTCTGGCTCAGCCATGGCCGCCTTCCTGGTTTCACCCATCCATTGCCCGAAGGGCGATTATGGCAAGCCCTCCAGAAAATGTGTAATCCCCCCTCGAAGGCCGTGCGCCGGCAAGAGGCTCGGCTCTCGATTGGGGCTTGTTTCTGGCGCCAGCCGGGTTTATCGGTGGAGAAGAAACTCGCGCCCGCCAGCTTAGTCCCAACGCAGCCTTCGCGCAATCTTCGTCCGATAACAAAGAGTTGACAGGACACTCCCATCGAGGCTACAAATGAGGCACTGAAAATAAATGAAAGGAACACCAGTTCCGTTCGTGGCGGTTCAAGCAGCGGGAAAGGCATCTCGCCTGAGGGCTTTTCCCTTTTATGGCCGTTGATTGCAGGCGGTTCGTTTATACGGGGCCAGACTTTTCTTCCTGAGTTTGGACCCCGGATGGCACCCAAGGGGAGGCGGGCCTGCCCGCTTTCCCGCGAATGGGAGAGCCACCCGGGGCCGCACCCCCTGCGGCTCTCCCCTTCGCCTCAATGTTCCGTCCTGTCCTCCTATAGAAATCCTCCCCTCCGGAGGCGGGACGGATTGGGGCAGCCGGGCGACCGGCTTCTCCACGAAGGGGAAGGCCACGCGGGGCCGCACACCCTCATGGCCTTCCCCTTCTCTGCCTCACCAATGACGGCCCCGCATGGGGGCGCGTGAGATCCACGAGAAACGGTGCCCCTTCCAGGGGCCCCGTTTCATCTTCCTCCCCGTAATTTGGTGGTGGCAGTTTGGAATTACCCGCTACCGGGATTTTCACTTACATTTCGCCAGTGATAACTTTTTTCGTTGACACGTAAACCCGATCTGAACTACTTATTTCCCTAGACTTTCAGAATTAAAAGAGATGAAAGCCCTGGGGGAGGGCTCCTGTCGGGGCTTTGAAAATAAAATGAGGGAAGGGCCGTGCGGGCCTTTTGAAACCTGACCCGCAGCGGCCTTTTTTTTGAGGTGCGCCCGGTGAGGCGCAACACCCAAGCGGAGGCCAGGCCCCCCAGGGGCGGCCACCAGGAAGCTCGGAGCCGGGAAAAACGGGAAGGGCCGTGCGGGCCTTTGAAAGCTGACCCGCAGCGGCCTTTCTTTTTTGAAGTGCGTCCAGCGAGGCGCGGACATTCAGGCGGGAGGCCAGGCCCCCCCGAGGGGCGGCTTTCAGAAGCTCGGAGCCGGGAAAAACGGGGAA